>JBDTSC010000185.1:0-7605 GCA_039931375.1 Ardenticatenales bacterium | reverse complement strand
CGGCCACGGCGTCGGCGGCGGCAGGTGCACGTTCAGCTCTTCGCCCTCGAAATCGTCCATCGTCGGTCTCCTGTCAGTCGCCGCCGGCGGCGGCGCGCGCGCGTGCCAGACGTAGATCGCGCAGCGGGCGCTCGCTGTGCACGGGCGGGAGGCGGTCGAAGTTGTGGGCGGGGGGCGGCGATGTCGTCGCCCACTCGAGCGTGTAGCCCTCCCACGGATCGGCCGGGGCTGGGATGTTGCGCTTGCGCGTGATCCAGATGTTGTAGAGGAACACGAGGAAGGCCAGGCCGATGATGAACGTGCCGACCGTCTCGATCAGGTTCCAGAACGTCCAGCCGCGGTCGGGCGCGTAGTCGTAGATGCGCCGCGGCATGCCGCGGATGCCCAGGATGTGCATCGGGAAGAACGTCATGTTGAAGCCGATGAGCTGCAGCCAGAAGTGCACCTTGGCGATGCCCTCGTCCAGCATGTGGCCGAACAGCTTCGGCCACCAGTAGTAGAACGCGGCGGTCATCCCGAAGACCGAACCGCCGAACAGGACGTAGTGGAGGTGCCCCACGACGTAGTACGTGTCGTGCAGCTGCCAGTCCAGGGGGACGTTGCCCAGGTAGACGCCCGAGATGCCCCCGATGAGGAACATGCTGAGGAACGCGACCGTGAAGTACATCGGCGACGCGAGCCGCACGGAACCGCCCCACATCGTGAAGATCCAGTTGAAGAACTTCACGCCGGTCGGGACGGCGATGAACATCGTCGCGGTCATGAAGACCAGCTGGGCGTTCGGGTTGAGGCCGACGGTGAACATGTGGTGGGCCCACACCAGGAACCCGAGGACGCCGATGGCGGCCGTCGCGATGACGAGCGCGCGGTAGCCGAAGAGCGGCTTGCGGCTGAAGACGGGCAGGATCTCCGACACGACGCCGAAGGCCGGCAGGATCATGATGTAGACCGCGGGGTGCGAGTAGAACCAGAACACGTGCTGGAAGAGCACCGGATAGCCTTCGGACGTGAAGAAGTGGGTACCCAGCGTCCGATCGAAGAGCAACAAGATGAGGCCGCCGGTGAGCATCGGCGTCGCGAAGAGCACGAGCTGCGACGTGACGAACTGGGTCCACGCGAACATCGGCATCCGCATCCAGGTCATGCCCGGCGCGCGAAGGTTCCAGATCGTCACGAGGAAGTTGATCGCGCCCAGCATGGAGGCCGTGCCGATGATCAGCACGCCCGCGATCCAGAAGTCGACGCCGACGCCGGGCGAGTACACGTTGTTCGTCAGCGGCGGATAGCTCGTCCAGCCGGCGGCGGCCGGGGAGCCGACCAGGAAGCTCGAGTACATGAACAGCCCGCCGAACAGGAAGACCCAGTACGAGAGCGCGTTCAAGCGGGGAAACGCCATGTCCAGCGCCCCGATCATCAGCGGCACGAGATAGTTGCCGATGCCGACCCACATCGGGATGACGAACAGGAAGATCATCGTCGTGGCGTGCATCGTGAACGCTTGGTTGTACGTGTCCGGTCCGATGAACTGCCGACCGGGCAGGGCCAGCTCCAAGCGAACGAGCAGCGCCAGATACGCGCCGGCCACGAAGAACAGGCCCGACGTGACGATGTACATCAGACCGATGCGCTTATGATCGACGGTTGCAATCCAGCCGGCGATGCCCTTCTCCCAAACGCCCCGCTTACGGAGGACGGACGCGTCGCCCGTGATCGTCGTCATCGTGTGCTCTCCAAATGCGTGTCGAGTGCGGGCGCCTTCGCGTCGTGCTCATCGCCGCCGCCGTTTTCGTCCGCCGCCTCGTCCGCCGCGCCGCCGAGACCGTCCAGGTCGTTCGGCACGCCGTGCGGTCCGACGGCGTGGATCGGGTCGATCACGGACGGCGCGAGGGCCAAACTCTTGAGGAAGGCCATCAGGTTCTCGACCATGGCCGGGTCCTGCGCCGGGATGTTCATCCGCGTGCCCGGCTTCATCACGTCCGCGTGCGTCAGCCAGCGGCGCAGGTTGTCGTCGTTCATCTCGAACATGCCGCCGGCAAAGGTGCTGCGCGACGCGACCCGCGTCAGGTTGGGCCCGCGCGTGCCGCCCATCTCGGAGTGCACGACGTCCGGCGCGGACTGGCGCGCCGCGGCGGTCTGCGTCTCGGGGATCAGCGTGCCGTTCGCGTCGACGACGTCGATCATGTGGCACGTCGCGCACAAGCCCTTGGCGTATGCGAACGCCTGCCCGGCCGGCGACGTCGGATCCGTCGGCGCCTTGGGGTGCTCCGCCATCGCCTTGGCCCACGTGTCGTACATGGCCTCCTCGACGGCGATCACCGAGAACCGCATGCCGGAGTGCCACGTCCCGCACAGCTCCGCGCACTGGCCCTCGTAGCGGCCCACCTTATCGGCTTGGAACCACACGAAGTTCGCGCCGTAGCCGCCATCGCGATCGCCCGGAACGGCGTCGCGCTTGCCCGAGAGCTGCGGAACCCAGAAGGCGTGGATCACGTCCTGGCTGTCCATGAGGACCTTCACCGGCCGGCCGACCGGGATCACCATCTCCGTGGCCGTCGTGAAGGTGAGCGGCTGCGACGCCTGGCCGAGGTTCTTGTCCGCGTACTCCAGCGCCCAGTACCACCGGAAGCCCGTCGCCTTGACGACGAGCGTATCGGGCACGTCCGTGACGTACTCGGCGCGCATCTCGCGGAAGCTGAGGAAGGCCAGCCCGAGCACGATCATCGACGGGATCACCGTCCACAACAGCTCGAGCGTGTTGTTACCGTGGGTTTGCGGCGGCTCCGGATCGTCGTCCGACCGACGGCGGAAGCCGAGCGCGGCGTATAGGATCGCGCCCTGCACGAGCACGAAGACGATCCCGGCGATCCACGAGATCCGGGTGTACAGCTTGTACACGTTCCCTGCGAGCAAGGATGCCGGCGATCCGAGCGCGGGGGTGCGCGCCGTGCCGAACAGCGCGCTCGACGGAAACGCCGCCACCGCCAGGAGACCGGCCAACACGAGCCCGATCACCAGCGCCGCGGCCAGCGCCACCATGATGAGCCGGCTGGTGACCCTGCCGGTATCGGACGAGCTGTCCTTGTGCATCGCGTTACCCATTCGAGGACCTGGCGGATCGTGCGGGCGGCGTCGCGACCGACGTGCCGCCGGCCGCGCGCACGGGCGGCCGCGGCGGGACGGTGACCGCTGCGCGGCCGGGATTCTAGGGGTTCGCCGGAAGAACGGTCAACCATCGGGCGATCCGCCCAACGGTTCGAGCGGGGCGCGGCCCAGGTCCGAGTCCGGTCCGAACCGCGCGCCGTCGCGCCCGCGCCGACCGCCGCGGCCCGTTACGGTGGATCAGAGGCCGTACAACACGCCGTACTTCGTCTTCAAGTAGTCCAGGTACGGCCCGGTCGCGAGCGGTGCGCCCGTCGCGCGCTCGATCAGCTCGGGCGCCAGGTACGTGCGCCCATAGCGGTAGACGTTCGCCGTGAGCCAGGCGCGCAGCCCATCGTACTCGCCGGCGCCGATGGCCGCGTCCAGGTCGGGCAGGGCGCGCCCTGCGGCGGCGTACAGCTGCGCGCTCATCACGTTGCCCAGGGTGTAGCTCTGGAACGCCCCGCCCACGATGCCGCCGTACCAATGGACGTCCTGCAACGCCCCGTCCCGGTCATCCGGCGGCGTAACCCCCAGGTCGGCGGTCATGCGCGCCCGCCACGCCTCGGGCAGATCGGCGACGGCGAGCGTCCCTTCGAGCAGCGCGAGCTCGAGGTCGAAGCGCAGCATCACGTGCAGGTTGTACGTCACCTCGTCGGCGTCCGTGCGGATGAGCGACGGCGCGACGCGGTTGATCGCGCGATGGAACGCGGTCACGTCGACGCCCGCCAGCGTCGCCGGGAACGTCGCCTGCAGCCTTGGGTACCAGTGCCGCCAGAACGGCAGGCTGCGGCCGACCAGGTTCTCCCAAAGGCGCGACTGGCTCTCGTGCATGCCCGCTGAGGCGCCGCCGTAGAGCGGCGTGCCCTCGAGCGCATCGTCGATGCCCTGCTCGTACATCGCATGGCCGGCTTCGTGAAGCGTCGAGAACAGCCCGTCGGACAGGTCATCGGCGCGGAAGCGCGTCGTGATCCGGACGTCGCCGCGGCCGAGCTTGGTCATGAACGGGTGCGCGGTCTTGTCCTGCCGCCCCCGCTGGAAGTCGTAGCCGTACGCCCGGATCACGGCCTCGCCGAAATCGCGCTGCAGCGCCTCGGGAACATCCCCGTGCAGGCAGGCGTCGTCGATCGGCGGGCGCTGGCGGATC
Organism: Ardenticatenales bacterium; assembly: GCA_039931375.1. Lineage (GTDB taxonomy): Bacteria > Chloroflexota > Anaerolineae > Epilineales > Epilineaceae > Avedoeria. The sequence continues at coordinate 3,320 of JBDTSC010000185.1, read as the reverse complement.
GCCTCGATCAGCGGCACGAGCTCGGCGCGCAGATCCGTGAAGAGCGTACGCACCGCGCGCACCGTCATGCCCTCCTCGGCCAGGTCGATCAAGGCGTCGTACGGGTCTTCGAAGCCCGTGTAGAACGCGGCGTACTCGCGGCTCAGCTCGACCGTCGTCTCCAGGAGCGGCCGAACGGCGCCAAAATCATTGGCCGGCCGCGCCCGCTCCCACGCGTGGTACGTCGCCGCGGCGTGCTCGCCGAGCCGTTGGACGAACGCCGACGGCACTTTGGTCGACCGCTCGTAATCGCGCCGTGTCACGCGGATCAGCGCCGCCGCCGCGCTGTCCGCGCCCTGCGCCTCGGCCCACGGCGTCAGCCGGTCGAGCAGCCCGCCGATGGCGGGGTCCGTGAAGCGCTCGTGGGTCAGCCGCCCGAGGAGCGCTAGCTGCCGCCCGCGGGCCGCTGCGCCGCCCGGCGGCATATAGGTCGCCTGATCCCAGCCCAGCACGGAGCCGGCGTAGCCCAAATCCGCGATCTCCTGCAGCCGGACCTTGAGGTCGGCGTAGTCCGCGTCGTGGTTCACGTGAAAGGGCCTTTCGGAGCGGCGACGCGATGCACGTCGGCGGGGAGTCGGATCGGGAGGTGGGCGACGAACGGCGGAATTCTATGCGGGACGTCCCACGCCGACAATGCGCTGTCGTCACCGCCCGCCGAGCGGCATCCAGAGCGGCAGGATCAGCAGCAGCAGCGGGACGAGCAGCAGCACGAGCGGCGCGCCGACGAGCGCGAAGTCCCGCGCGCGGTAGCCGCCCGGGCTCATCACGAGCAGGTTCACCGGGTGCCCCAGCGGCGTGATGAACGCCATCGACGTCGCGATCGCGATCCCGAGCGCCATCGCCCGCGGATCGGAATGGAGCGCCTGCGCGGCGTCAAGGGCGATCGGGGCCATGATCGTCGCGACGGCCGCGCCGTGCATGACCTGCGCCAAGGCGACGGTGACGACGATGAGCCCCGCCAGCACCGCTAGCGCCCCGAACGAGCCGAGGCCGCTGACGATCCGCGTCGCGACCGCCGCCGCAACGCCCGTCTTGGTCAGCGCGATGCCCAGCGGCAGCATGCCGGCCACGACGAACACAGTCTTCCACTCGATCGCGCGATAGGCCTGGTCCATGGATAGGACGCCCGCCAGGACCATCACCAGCGCGCCGGCGAACATCACCTCGCTCACCGGCCGGATCTCGAGCGAACCGAGGATGATCGCGCCAAGGAATACGCCCAGCGCCAGCCGCGCCCGCCAGACTGCCGGCGGCGGCACGTCTTCGACGTCGTCCGCGCCGGACAGCACGATCAGGTCGGGCTCCGTTCGCAGCGCGGCGATGTTGCCGGCCTGGCCGCGCAGCAGCAGCGCGTCGCCGAAGCGCAGCGCCTGGTCCGCCAGGCCCGCGGCCAACGGGGCGCCGCGCCGCCAGATCGCGTGCGTCGTGAAGCCGTACTTCGCGCGAAAGTGCGACTGGCGCAGCGTCTGGCCGATCAGCCCGGACCGCGGCGCGAGCACCGCCTCGACGACGACGGCGTCCCCTTGCGCCAGCGCCCCCTCAGCCCAGCCGCCGGCCGGCAGGATCTCGAAGTACGGCGCGACGTCGTGGGCGATCAGGTCCTCCTGGCGCGCCTGGACCACGATCACGTCGCCGGCCCGGAACACGAAGTCCGGCGCCGGCGCCTGTACCACGCCCCCGTCGCGCTCGACCGCGACGACGTGGGCGTCGAAGCGCTCGCGGATCGTGCTCTGCGTCAGCGTCCGCCCGTGCAGGAAGCTGCCCATCGGCACCCGCAGCCGCACGAGACGCTCCGGGATGCCATAGAGTTCAAGCAGCGCCTGCGCGTCCGGTCCACCGGTGCCGGCGATGTCGTGGGCGGGCAGTTGACGCCGGCCCCACAGCGCCATGTAGGCGATCCCGACGAGCGCCAACACGCCGCCGACCGGCAGGAAGTCGAGCAGCCCGAACGGCCGCAGCCCCCGATCGCGCAGCGTCCCGCTGACGACGATGTTCGTCGTCGTCAGCAGCGTCGCCATGCCGCCGAGCGTTGTGCCGAAGGCCATCGGCATCAGGAGCCGCGACGGCCGCACGCCCGTCCGCCGCGCCGCGCCGGGGACGATCGGCAGGACGACGCTCGCGGCGGCGATGTTGTTCATCACGAGGCTGAGCAGGGCGCAGCCGAGCATCAGCGTCGCGACCAGTCGCCCCTCGCTCCGCCCGCCGACGCGCAGGAGCGCCGCCGCCAAGCGCTCCGTGACGCCGGATCGGCGCAGCCCGTCCGCCAGGATGAACACGGCGATGATCGTGATGACGGACGGTCGACTGAAACCGGCGAAGACCTCGTCCGCGGTGAGGACGCCGACGCCGCCCAGCGCCAGCGCCGCCGCGAGCCCGACGACGTCCGGCCGGACGCGCGAACTGAGCAGCACCACGACGGCGATGGCGATGATAACCAACGAGAGGGCGGCGGCGGTCGACACGCGGTGCGCATCCTGCGGGGACGAGTGGCTTGGCCGGGCGAAGGCGGGCCGGGCGGAGGCGGGCCGGGCGGTGGCGGGCCGGGCCGTGACGGGCCGGGTGGGCGCGGGCCCTGCGGGCGACCGCGGCGTCGGTGGGCACGCTGGAGATCCTAGCGCCCTTGCCGTCGCCCGGCCACCTGAAGACTCGGCCCGCCGCGCACGCCACGCTTCGGCCGCTCGCCGCGTCGATCACCGACGCCCCGCTCACCGCTCGGCCAGCAGCGCCTCGATCGCGTGCGTCGTCTGGTCGTACGCGCCCTCGCCGACGTGGGTGAACCGGATCCGGCCGTGGCGGTCCACGACATAACGTGTGGGCCACGCCCGCTGGCGCCAGGCCCGCCAGTTCACGCCGTCGTTGTCGATCGCCACGGCATATGGCACATGGAGGCGTTCGAGCGACGCCGCGACCGCGTCCAGGTCGTGCTCGCGGGCGAACTCCGGGTAGTGGACGCTGACGATCCGAAAGTCGTCGCGATTGCCGTACGCGTCGTGCCAGCCGCGGACGGCCGGGATGTCGTTGATGCAGTTGATGCAGCCGAACGTCCAGAACTCGACGACCCGCACGGTGCCGTCCAGCGCCGTCCAGTCCAGCGGCGCCTCCACGTTGAGCCAGTGGTCGCTCACCACCGCCGGCGCCGGGCCGAGGTCGGGCAGGTCGGATGCCTGGGCCACGACCGGCGACGGCACTGCGGGGGAGGCCAGCCCCGTGCTCGCGCTCCCGATCGGCGTCGAAACGGCCGCCGACGTGATGTCGCGCTCGGCCGGCGCCGGAACGACGGG
>JBDTSC010000184.1:0-7665 GCA_039931375.1 Ardenticatenales bacterium | reverse complement strand
TGAACAACGACATCGTCGGCGGCGCGGCCGGGGAAGGGGGGCAGCGCCAGCCGGCCAGCGTGCGCGTCTTCTCGGCGGGCGACGACGGCGGCCCTTCGCGCCGCCTCGCCCGCTACGCGGCCGTCCTCGCTGATCGCTACGCGGATGCGCTGGCGGCGCCGGCCGGCCCGCTGGCCGTCGAGGTCGTGCCGCAGCCCGATCGCCCCGGCCAGGACGGCGACCATCTGGCTTTCACGGATGCCGGCTTTCCGGCGATCCGACTGGTCGACGCCGTCGAGGACATGCACCACCAGCACGATCCGTCCGACACGCCCGATCGCCTCGACCCCGAGTACCACGCCGCCGTCGTCCGCCTGAACGTCGCCCTCGCCGCGAACCTGGCCCTCGCGCCGCCGGGCGAGGTCGGGGCGCCGCGGATCGTGGCGGAATCGTCGCCGCCGGGCCGATATCGCGTGAGTTGGGATGCTCTGGCCGATCCCGTGGCCGGCTACTACGTCGCGTGGCGCAGGGCGGGCAATGCGTCGTATGCCGCGGTGACGTGGTCGGCGACGACGGAGGCGGTGCTGGACGGGCTGCCGACGGGGGCGGGCGAGGGCGGGGACGTGCGGGTGGCGGTGGCGGCGGGGGATGATCTGGGGCACATGGGGGTGTTTGGGGCGGAGGCGGGGCGGTAGGGGTGCGACCAGGGGTGCGGCCGATGGGCGGCGACGCTAACGCCGCGGCATGCGCATCACGCTCGCGCCCGTTTCGCCAACCACCGCAGCACCCCATCCACGCTCACCTCCACCGGGTTCGCCGCCTCGAACCGCGCCAGCTCGCTCGCGTTGACGCCCGCATCGAGGGCGCGCGAGCGGCACCAGGCGACATAACGCTCGACCACGATGTCGCGTTCGGTCCCGGCGCCGTGAAGGTCGCCGATGAACGCGACGACGGCCGCGAGCTCGTCGCGCAGGTGTGCGGTGTGCCAGGTCAGGTCGGTGACGGGGCCGAAGTGCGTCAGGTAGAACGTTGTCGCCGGGGAGGGCGGGTTCGACGGCGCGCTCGAGGTCGTCGTCTCCGCCGCCAAGCGATCGATCGTCCCGCCCCACGCCTCCGGGTCGAACTCCGGCGGCACCGCCGGCACCGCCACCAGCCGGCTGTGCGGCAGCCGCACGCCCGCCGCGTCGCCCGCGAACAGCGCGTCGCCGACGCGCCAGGCGTGGTGGTGCTTGGCGTGGCCCGGCGTCGCGACGGCGCGGAACGCGAGACCGCCGACGTCGACGACCTGGCCATCTTCGACGGCGACGACGCGGTCCGCCGGTGCGCTCAGCATCGGCCCCCACAGCGCCTCCGTTCCATCGCCCCAGATGCGCGTCGCGCTGGCCAGCAGCCGCGTCGGGTCCACCAGGTGCGGCGCGCCGATGGGGTGGACGTGGATCGGGACGCCCTGGCGCGCCAGCCAGCCGGCCGCGCCGGCGTGGTCCAGGTGGATGTGCGTGACGAACGCGCCGGCCAGCTCGCCGGGATGGACGCCGAGCGCGGACAACCCATCGACGAGCGCAGGCAGCGTCGAACCGGGGCCGGTCTCGACGAGGACCCAGCCGGCGGGACCCTCGACGGCGAAGGCCGCGACGGCGTGATCGAGGCCCATGAACCGCAGGTCGATGGTGTGGATGCGCACGGGTGGCTCCGGATTGGGGGTGGCGAGGCGATGGCGGCTATTCTAACCAGATCCGTGGCGCATCTCGCACCCGCCCACCTTATGCCCCCCCCCTCAAGCCCCCCCCCTCAAGCCCCCCCCCTCCGCCATCCCAGGAACGCCCGATGAGCGACCCATACCCGACCGACCCGGACAAGCCGACGCTGCGCACGACCGCCCGCCCCGCGGCCACCGCCGACGCCGATGTGCCGACGCTGCGCACGGGCGGCGGCCAGGGCGGTGCGGGCGGTGGTCACGGCGGTGCGGGCGGCGGCGGCGAGAGCGGTCGGCGCCCAAACGCCGCGCTCCCGTGGCTGACCGGCGCCGCGGCGCTGCTCGTCGCCGCCCTCGGCGCGCTGGCGATCGTCGCCGCCGTCCTCGTCTTCGGCCTGTACCGACGCGGCGGCGCCTTCCTGGATGATCTGTCCGGCGCGTTCGGGCCGCGTCCGGCACCAACGGCGGCCATCGACACGAAGTCCGTCGTCGTCGAGAAGCTGCAGGACGCCGCCGAGCTCACGTCGCTGGTCTACACGCTGGAGACCGTCGTATCCGCGTCGCAGGACCGCTCGCTGGCGGGCTTCAAAATCGGCTCGACGGAGCTGCTGTACATCGCCCACGGCCAGGTGCGCGCCGGCATCGACCTGGCCAAGCTGGGCGATGAGGACGTCGACATCGAGGGCGGCGCCGGCATTCCGATCGGGGCGGCCGACGGCATCGTCATCCACCTGCCGGCGCCGGAGATCCTCGGCGCCACGCTGGACGTGGACAAGAGCCGCGTGTATGACCTTCGCGAGAGCCTGTTCGCGCCCGTCGCCCCCGACCTGCAGTCGCGCGCCGAGCGCTACGCGCTGCAGCGGATCGTCGGCAGCGCCTGCGACGCGGACATCCTCTCGGCCGCCAACGACCGCGCCGCGGACGCGGTGCGCGCGCTGCTCACGGCGGCGGGGGCGGTGGACGTCACGGTGCGCACCCGCAAGGCCGGGCGCTGCGCGTGGGATGGGGCGGCGGCGACGGAGCCTACGGCCCCTTGACCCGCGTCACGTAGGCGCCGGTGCGCGTGTCGATCCGCAGGATGGAGCCGGTCTCGACGAAGAACGGCACGTTGACCATCACGCCGTTCGCCAGCTTCACCGGTTTCGTGCCGCCCGACGACGTGTCGCCCTTGAAGCCGGGCGGCGCCTCGATGACCTCGATGTCGACGGTCGTCGGCAGCTCGATCCGCACGGCCTTGCCGTCGTGCATGGCGATCTGGATCTCCATGTTCTCCATCAGCCATGGCTCGGCGTCGCCGATCTGCTCTTTGGGCACGACGGGCTGCTCGTACGTCTCGATGTCCATGAAGTGGTACAGGTTGCCGTCGTTGTAGAGGTACTGCACCCGCCGGCTCTCGAGCCGGATGTCGTTCAGCCGCTCGTCCGAGTTGAACGATCGCTCGAACTGGGAGCCGGTGTCCAGGTTGCGAATTTTGGCCTTGACGGTCGCCCCGCCGCGGCCCATCTTGATCAGCGACTGCTCGACGCACTCGTAGAGCGCGTTGTCGATGTCCACCACCATGCCCCGGCGCAGCTGCGATGCTTCGATCATCGTCCGTCCATCCGTTCATCTGTGAATTGGGTGCCGGCGGTTCCGTCGTGCGAGGGGCCGGCGTCCGCGGGTCCGGGATACTCTACCCGAGAGGGGCCGTTCCGAGCCATTTTGGGCGCAAACGCGGCGTCGAAGTCGAAGCTTGCGTTCGCGCCGGCGTCCATCCAGTCGCGCGCCATGTGGCCCAGGTCGGCGACCACCGCACGGCGGCGGGTGCAATCGGGCAGGGCGTCCAGGAACGTGGCGCCGTAGCGCTTGCCGGTCAGGCGGCCGTCCAGGAGCGCGACGATGCCGCGATCGGCGCGGGTGCGGATCAGGCGACCGAAGCCCTGGCGAAAGCGCAGGAGCGCATGCGGGATCGAGAGCTGGTTGAACGCATCGTCCAACCGTTCGGACCGCGCCGCGAACAGCGGATCCGTCGGGACGTCGAACGGGATGCGGGTGATGACCAGGCAGGACAACGCCTCGCCCGGGATGTCGATGCCCTCCCAGAACGACCGCGTGCCCAAGAGCACGGTGGGCGTGTCCGGGTCCTTGAACGTGGCCAGCAGCGTGTTGCGCGAGCCGTCCATGCCCTGGCCGATGACGGTGATCCCCACCTCGCCGAGCGGTCCGCGGATCGCGTGGTACGACTCGCGCAGGCCGGCGTGCGACGTGTAGAGGACCAACATCCGCCCGCGCACGGCCGTACCGAGGGCGATGAGGGCGCGATCGAGCGCGCGCTGGTACTCCGGGCGGTTCGGCTCCGGCATGTCGCCCGGTACGAGCAGCAGCGCTTGGCGCTCGAAATCGAACGGGCTCTCGACGATCAGATCCGCCGCGTCTGGCAGATGCAGCCGCTCGCGCGCGAAGTCGAAGTCCGGCGCGCGCAGCGTGGCCGACGTCAGGATCAGCGTTTCCTTGTCGGCGAACAAATGGCGCGCGAGCGTCGGCCCGACGTCCAGCGGCGCGACGTGCAGGGACTGCCGCCCTTGGCCGTCCGCAGCGACCCACACGACGTCGTCGCCTTGGGGCGAGGCGATCGCGCGATCCAGCCCCTCGACCAGGGCCTCCAGCGCGCCGAGCGCCGCGCGCAGATCGGCCACGAGCGGATCGCCCGCGGTGAGGTCGGACTCGATCGCGACCAGCCCGGACAGCAGCCGGCGGCCGGCGTCCAGGACGGCCGCGAGCGCGGTCCGGGCGTCGTCCCAGGCCAGCTCGACGGCGGACCAGTCCGGGCTGTGCCGCTCGGCCTCCGTCAAGCGGCGCTCCACCATGCGGTGCCCTTCGGTGAGGCGGAGAAACTCGTTGAGCGCGTTGAAGACCTCGGCGATCCCGTGCTCCGCGTCGGCGCGCCCGCCGGAGAGCCGTGCGAGCTGGTCCAGGAGGGCGGACGCGGCCTGGCGCGTATCGAGCGCCATCCGCAGCATCTCCAGGGCGGTCGTCAGCCGCGCCGCCAGCGCGCCGCGGCTCTTGGCCGTCAGCGCGGCGACGGCGTCCATGAGCTGCGTCCGGCCCGCCTGGAAGCTGAGCACGTCCGTCGCGACGTCCTCTAGGTGATGGGACTCGTCGATCACGAGGTGCTTGTACGGCGGCAGGATGCCGTGGCCGGCGCCGGCGCTGATCATGTCGCTGGCCAGGAGGGCGTGGTTGACGACGATGATGTGCGCCGCGAACGCGCGCATCCGGGCGCGGTTGATCCAGCACTCGCCTCGCCCGGCGTAGGCACAGCGGTCGCTCGTGCAGTTCTCGCCCGCCGCGCACGCCAGCCGCCACGTCCGCTCGTCCTCGGGCCGCAGCGCCAGCTCGACGCGATCGCCGGTGGCGGTGTTCGGGGCCCACACGAGCAGCTTGGCCAGCGTGCGCGTCTGGTCGAGGTCGAGGTCGTCGCGGGCCGTGAGGACGTCCAGGCGGCTGCGGCACAGGTAGTTGTCCCGCCCTTTGAGCAGCGCGAACCGCAGGCCGCCGTCCAGCAGCGTGCGCACCAGCGGCAGATCCTTGCCGACGAGCTGATCCTGCAGCGTGAGCGTGTGGGTGCTGACGACGACCGGGCAGCCGTTGGCGATCGCGTACGCGGCGGCGGGCAGCAGGTAGGCCAGGCTCTTGCCCGTGCCTGTGCCGGCTTCGATGAGGACCTGATCGCCCTCGTTCAGCGCTCTCGCGACCTCGTGCAGCATCGCCTGTTGCCCCGGGCGGTCCTCATACCCGGCCATCGCGCTCGCCAGCGCCCCGTGCGGCCCGAGCAGCGCCCCGACCGCCTCGGCGTCGATCTCGACGGGCCGCGGGCTGGCCCGTAGCGCGGCGCCGAGGGGGCCTGGCGCGGCGCCGCGCGGCAGGTCGCTGGGCAGCGGTTCGTCGGCCGCGAAGCGGAAGACGTGCCCGGCGGGCCATGCGACGCGCCCGGACAGCCGTTCGATCGCGGTGAGCGTGGCCGGCGGCAGCCGGCGGGCGCGCTCGACGAGCGCCTCGAAGAGCACGCGCCCGGTGCGGGCGTCCGGCAGCGCGCGGTGGTTCGGGTCGGCGTCCAGCGCCAGGAAGCGCGACACGTTGCCCAGGCTGAAGTAGCGCGCCTCGGGCACGAGGATCGTCGCCAGCTCGTGCGTGTCCAGCGCCTCGCCGCGCGGCGTCCACCCGGCGCGCTTCAGGAACGCGAGGTCGAAGCCGACGTTGTGCCCCACCACATGGGCGTCGCCGACGAACGCCGCCAGCTCCGCCAGCACGGGCGCGATCGGCGGCGCGTCGACGAGGTCGATCGTCCGAATGCCCGTCAGCTGCTCGATCCGGTGCGACAGCTTCACCCCCGGCTGCACGAGCGACGAGAACTCCCCGAGCACGTTGCCGAGGGTGAACTTCACCGCGCCGACCTCGATGATCGCGTCGCGGTCCGCGCTGAGGCCGGTGGTCTCGAGGTCGAGGCTGACGTAGGTGGGTGGGGTGGGCATTTGGCGATTGTAGCCCAGATGGCACAGATGTTCGATGGCGCCGGCGACAGGGTGGTGACGAGTGTTCCGACGTCCCCCGACGGTCGAGGCCGATGCGGACGCCATCGACCGGGCCCACGGTCCAACCGCCGCCCTGTGGCACAGCTCGTGCTCAAGGGCACGCACCTGCCCAACCGCCCGCCCTGCCCGGGCGCGGACACGGCGCTCCCGGCGGATTGGATGGCCCCCGGGAAGCGTGGATCATGCGGCGATCAGAGCGCGTATTGTCGTGGAGCCTGGTGCTGTACGCAGCATTCTATGTGGCGGTGGAGTCATGCGCCGGTGGGTTCGGTCCCTCGACCGAATTGGGTTGTGTGGTCGCGATGGTGCCCATTGCCGTGCCGTACACGGTGGCGGAAATGCTCTCGGGTCTGATCTGGCAATCCAACAGCGTTGTGTCAGGAGCTGGACTGTCCATCGTCACACGCCTGCTCATGTACAGCGCGGCCGCCCTCTTCATCGCGGAGTTCGTCGCCCAGGCCATGGCGACCGCGGCGGTGATCGATGCCGCCCTTGGTCATCTCAGGCGCCCGGCGCCAAGCGAGGGCGATCCGTCGTCGCCGCCGAGTTGACGAGCTTGGGCGCGTCGCCACTTCGCGCCGACGCGGCGTGGGGCGTGATCGAGACCCATGCATGTCGCCGGGCGCGGGTTGCGGTCGGCGAACCGACGGCTGGCACCCATCCGTACGTACCGTTCAGGCGCCGCTCCGGTCCGATCGTGCGTTCCAACGTGTTGTAGAAGTCGTCCGGCGCAGCGATGTAACCCAAGCAGGCGACGATGTCCCGAGAACCGACCGCATGGCCCATCATCACCGATCCGCATCGGGCCGCGCGCCGCGGCGCCCTGCGCACCGCGCTCGCTCGATATCTGCCGGACGGCGCGCCCGATCCTTCGTTCGGGCGAGCCGATGCAGGCCGCGGGGCTCGTCGTGCGGCGGGACGGCACAATGGTGGTCGCGGCCACAGCCAGGAGGGCGGGCGACTTGCCCTGGTCGGCGCAGCTTGTCTTCGCGTTCGTTCAGTCGGACGGATCGCTCGACGCGGCCGTCGGCGATGGCGGCGTGGAGCGGCTCGATGTCACGGGACTCGGAACGGTGGGCGGCGTGGCAGGAGGCCCGTCGAACGGCACCTACGCGATCATCGACCGCTCCATGGGGTACATGATGCCCAACGAGTGGGGTGTCCTGCGCGTCGATGCGGCGGGCAAGGCGGACCCCAAGTTCGCCGCGGGGGCACTGTCGATCGTGACGCTGTGTCTGACGCGCGACGTCTACACCGAGCGGATGTCGATCGCGCCGCTGCCCGATGGCGGCGCCCTCGTCGGGCGAATCGTCGAGGGCGTCAGCGGCGCACCTGCGCCCGCGTTCGTCATGGCGCGCTTCAAGGCTGATGGGGCGTTGGATGCGCGCGCGCTGAAGGGCGGCATCGCTGACGCGTGATCGC
>JBDTSC010000183.1:0-7698 GCA_039931375.1 Ardenticatenales bacterium | reverse complement strand
TGCGCGAAGTTGATCATCCGCAGGATGCCGTACACCAGCGTGTAGCCGAGCGCGATCAGCGCATACAGGCTGCCCTGCGAGAGCCCGAACACGACAAAGGAGATCCAGTTCTCCGGCCCGTATTTGCCCGAGCGCAGGATCTGGAACGGTCCGTACAGCAAGACGCCGACGACCGCAACGGCCGTAAGCAGGCGCATCGCCTTGGCGATCTGCTCGCCACGGGTGGTGGGGCGCATGGCGGTACTCGCGGTTGCGGCGGAGGGCGAAAGGGGTCGGGGCAGACGCGACCGCGGCGCGTCAACCTTGGACCAAACTACGGCGTAGCGGACCGGAAGCCACGCCCAGCGCCGCTCCCGATCCGCCCGCCGCAGGCGTGGTCAGTTACTTGGGCCAGACCTTTTCCATCTCGGTCAGGCCCTTGCCGGCCGTGACCTCCGCCAGGTTGATCTTGTAGACCGCGAGGACCGGATCGGCGCAGTCGCCGTTCGGGTCGCACGTGAGGTTGCCCGTCAGGCCCTTGAAGTCCTTCGTGGCGCCGATCGCGTCGCGGAACGCCTGGCGGTCGATGTGCAGCGTGCCGTCGGCGTCCTGCACCGCCACCTTCTCGATGGCCGCGAAGATGATATTCGCGGCGTCGTACGCGTGGGCGTGGAAGGCGCTGATCGGCTTCTCGCCGTAGGCCTTCTCGTGGGCCGGCAGGAACTTGTCCTTATAGTCGCTGCCGAAGACCGAGAAGTCGGGGCTCGACAGGTACATGCCCTCGGCAGCGTCGCCGGCGGCCTTCAGGAAGTCCGGCGAGAACATCCCGTCCGCGCCCATGCCCGGCACGTCGGCGAGGGCGGCGATCTCGAGCTTCTGGGTGGTGATGTAGCCGCCGCCGGCCGAGAACACCGGGTAGTAGAGGAACTCGGGCGACGTCTGGCCGATCGTCGTGAGCACGGCGTGCATGTCCGTGTCCTTGTCGCTGACCGCCTCGTGGGCCACGACCTCGCCGCCAAGCCCCTTGTACGAGCTCTCGAACGCATCGACCAGGCCGGCCGAGTACGGGCTGCCGTCGTTGATCGTGGCGACCTTCTTGAGTCCGAGGCCGTTGTACACGAACTCGGCGCCAACCTGGCCCTGCACCTTGTCGTTGTGGGCGGTGCGGAAGAAGCCGGGCACGCGCTTGGCCGGATCGGTCAGGATCGGCGCCGTGGCCGACGGCGAGAGCATCGTCAAGCCGGAGTCCGAGATGATCGGCGCCCCGGGGACTGCTTCCGACGAGCACGACGAGCCGATCACCGCCACGAGGGACTTGTCGGCCGCCAGCTTCGTGGCCGCCGCCTGCCCGCCCTCGGCGCTGCAGCCCGAATCCTCGCCCGTCAGCTCGACCGTGTGGCCGAGGACCGCGGGCGTGTCGGCGATCGCCAGCTCGACGCCGCGGCGGGCGTCCAGCCCCAGCGTCTGGTTGTCACCGGCGACGACCAGCATGTAGCCCAGCTTGATCGGATCGCCCGGCTGGATGTCCAGCGTCCCGAGCGCGCCGGCCATCGCGGCGGGCGCGTCGGTCGGCGCGCCGGTGTCGACGGCGGCGGCATCGGTCGTGGGCGCCGCCATCTCGGCGGTCGGGGCATCCGCGGGGGCACAGGCCACCGCGAGAAAGAGCGGCAGCAGCAGGGCGGCCGTTGAGAGTCGAACCTTCATGGGCGTGTCTCCTCCTTACAGAGCACGGGAATGCGGCGCGATTCTATCGGGCCGCTCGAGCGATGTCCAGCGCCCTCAGCGCGCTCGGCGGCGATCCGCGCCACGGTTCAGCGGCGACCGCTCGCAGAGATCAACCGGCGACGATCAAGCGGCGATGCTCGATCGGCGACGACGGGCTAGCGGTCGTCGAGCGCGTCGCGCGCCGCCTCGAGCCGAACGCGGGCCACCATTCCCCAGGCGAAGATCAGCATGTACGCCAACAGCGATAGCGCCACGGCCTGCAGGATCGCGGGGTCGGCCGCCGGCCGGTCGGGCCGGCCGAGGATCGGGTCCGGGTGATAGCCGCGATAGAGGAGCGTCGCGAAGTGGTTGAGGATGCCGGCGGGGATCGCCGCGATCGCGACGATGGCCGAGAGCGCCGCGCGGCGGTCGCCATCCGTGACGTGGCGGAGCAGGAGGTAGCCGACGTAGATGAACCAGAGGAAGAGCGTCAATGTCAGCCGACGATCGCTCCATTGCCACCACCAGCCCTGGGCGACCTTGGCCCACAGGCTTCCGGTGACCAGCGTGATGCTGGCCAGCACGACGCCCCACTCAGCGGCGGCGACGGCGATGTGGTCCCAGACCCGCTGCCGGCGCCAGAGGAAGGCCACCGCGCCGACGGCCGTACAGCCATATGCCAGATACGCCGTCCAAGCGGCGCCGACGTGGACGTACAGGATGCGGATCGTGTCGCGCAGCGTCGCCTCGTCCGGCGAGCGCGCGAAGACCCAGACCGTCGCCACCACCGCGGCGACCATCGAGGCACCGGCCAGCCAGCGCTCGACGCGATCGAGGCGGGCGCTTCCAGTCATGCTCTTCGCTCCGCAGTCTTGATCGGCATCGCGCTTGATCGGCATCGCGGTCCTGACCGGACGCGCGGGTTGCCCGGTCCAACGTGCTCTCTACGTGCTTTCTACGTGCTCTCGATGACCAGCGGGAACAGCCAAAAGCCTACAACACAGAATATCACGTCGTACGCCGCCAGCAGGACCAACGGCGGTCCGAACGCGGTCAACGCAGCATCGCCGAGCACACCGCTCGTCGCTTGGACGGCGGCCGTCACGAGCGGCAGCAGGAGGGGAAAGAGCAGGATCGGCAGCACGGCCTCGCGCCCGCGAACTGTGGCGCTGACGCCGGCCACCAGCACGCCCGCGGCGGCCCAGCCGGGCAGCGCGACGCATGCGACGGCGATCAAGCCAAGGGCGTCCAGCGGCCGCAGCGCGAAGAGCGCGACGAAGGCCGGCGCGAGCGCCGCCGCCACGAGCAGCGCGAACGCCGTGGCGGCCGCCCACTTGCCGATGAACAGCGCCCCGGGATCGAGCCGCGTCAGCCGCAGCGCCGAGAGCGCGTCGCCATCGACCTCGGCGGCCATCATCCGGCCGAGTCCAAGCGTCCCACCGAAGAGCAACGCCACCCAGTACGCCCCGGGCGCCACGCGCGGGAGGTCGGACATGGCGCCGCCAACGGCGTAGGCCAGCACGGTGGCGCAGAGCATCGCGAACACGGCGACGGCCGGCAGGATCTCCCGCGCGCGAAGCTCCGCCAAAACATCCTTGCCCAGGATCCAGCATGCCCCGCGCCACAGCCCGACCGCCCGGCGATCCGGCGCGCCGGCACGGAATGCGTCCGACGCGGCGTCGGCGACGGTCCCGGACGTCGACGTTTCATGGCCGCCGTGTGTCACCAGCCCGCTCGCGGGTAGCCCGCCACCCTCGATCCGGCCGCCCGCAATGGTGATCGTCCGATGCGCCAGCGCCGCGTGCGCGTCGCCGTGCACGGCAAAGAGGACGGCGGCGCCACGGGCCGAAGCCGCCCGGATGGCGGCGTCCAGCCGATCGCCCCCGGCCGCGTCCAGCGCCGTCCACGGCTCGTCGAGGACCATGAGATCCGGCTCGGCCATGAACGCCCGTGCGAGGGCCAGCCGCTGCTGCTGGCCGCGCGACAGCTGCCGCGCGCGCAGGCGGGGCCGATCGGCGAGGTCGAAGGCGGCCAGCGCGGCGGTGGCGGCGGCCGCCGGATCGTCCAGACCATAAAGGCGGGCGAACAGGCGCAGGTTCTCGAACGCCGTCAGCTCTGGGTACGCCTGCGGGGACTGGCCGACGAAGGCGATCCGCGCACCAACATCCCTTGGCGCACCGTCGCGGCCGATGCCGCGCGCAACGGTCCCACGCTGCGGCCGGAGCAGGCCGGCGACGATCCGCAGCAGCGTCGTCTTGCCGGCGCCGTTCGCGCCGCGCAGCGCGACGCGCTCACCGGGAGCGAGGGCCAGATCGACCCCGTCCAGCACGCGCAGGCGACCGAAACGGTGGCCGAGGGCGCGGGCCTCGAAGAGGAGCGCGGTGGAACGTGGGTCAGCGTGCGTCATCGGCGGCCGGGCGTGGTGCGGTGCATCATCGGCGGGGCGCTTCGTCGGCGGCGTGCGGCGGACGGACGCCCGCGCGGGAGCGACCGACGCCCCCATGGTGCGTCGATCAGCGGGCCGCGGCCAGGCGGACGGGCACCGTGGCCGTATCGGCCACCGTGCCGCTCACGGGGTCGACGACGGCGATCTCGATCGTCCCGGCGGCGGCCGCGTCCAGGGTGTACGGCACGTCGAGGGCGAACGCGCCGGTCGTCGGATCGACGTCGATCCGGGTGTTGCCGCGCAGCTCGGGCCGGGCGCCGGCCACGACAACCTGAGCGACGTAGACGCGGCCAGCCTGGCGCCGGATCACGCCTTTGACGTGCACCGGCGACGCAACCGCCGCGTCCGCCACCGGCTCGTCGATCCAAAGCGCGGCCACGTCTGTCGGCGCGGATGTCGGTCGGGCGGCGCCGCTCGCGCCGTCGGCCTGGGCGGGCTCGCTCGCGGGCGATGGGGCGGATGGCGCGGCGCCATGGCGAGGCCGGGAGCAACCGGCCGCGGCCACCACGAGCAGGGCGGCCAACGCGTACAGGGCGGGGGTGAAGCGGGGGAACGCGCGCTGCGGCGCCGGCAGCGCTCGCATCGCCCGCTCGGGCGGGGATGTCGGGCGGGATGATCGCGCCGCCATCGCCGCGGCGGACCTAGTTCGCGCGGCCGTTGACGCCGGCGCGGTGGCGGTACGTGATGCGCCCGCGGGTCGCGTCGTACGGGGAGAGCTCGACGCGCACGCGGTCGCCGAGGAGCACCTTGATGTAGTACTTCTTCATGCGGCCCGAGAGGTACGCCAGCACCTCGTGCTCGTTGTCGAGCGCCACCTTGAACATCGTATTGGGCAGGGCCTCGGTGATGACGCCCTCCACCTCAATTTTTTCTTCTGTAGCCAATTGCGCTTCCTCCGGAAATCGCCGCCCCTTCGACGCGCCGACGCTCGGCGCTTGCCGAGCGGCATCGCAAGCGCCGATCATAGCACAGTGTGCCTCACAGAGGCGGGTCCTAACAGAGGCCGGTCCTAACAGAGCCGGTCCTCACAGCGGCCGGTCCTCACAGAGACCGGTCCTCAAAGAGAGGAGTGCGGCTCGGTCGAAGGTCGCGCGGCCGCCCGAACTTCCTTGACCCGCTCGCGGTGCGTCGGCTAGACTTGCCTGCCGTTCACCGGCCGGCGGATCGACCGCCGCGCCCGCATCGCTGTCGGATCCGCCGCCGGCGCCTGAAGGACCAAGCGTGGCCGCGCAACAAGATGCCACCCTCGGCTACGCGACCGACGCCGGCCGAGGGTCGAAGGTCAACCAGGACAAGCTGGGCTTCTACCTGCCCGATGACCCTCGCCTGGCCGACCTCGCCGGACAGATCTATGTCGTCGTCGACGGCATGGGCTCGCGCGACCGCGGCGCGGCGCTGGCCGACCTGACGATCCGCGTCGTCGTGCGCGCCTACTACGCCGCCGTCCTCGAGCACGGCCGCGCCGACGCCCTGGCGGTGGCCATGAGCGCCGCCGACCGCGCCCTGCGCGCGGACCTCGCCGAGCGCCCGGACGACGCGGACGCCGGCTGCGCCGTCGCGGCCGCCGTGCTGCGCGGCGACGAGCTTCTCGTCGGCCACGTCGGCGACTGCCGCGCGTACCTTATCCGCGACGGCCGCCCGTACCGCCTGACGGACGATGTCGCGGACAGCGCCTTCCTGGGGCGCGGCGCCGAGGCCCGCCCTGTCATCACGGACGCGATCCCGCTCGGCCCCGGCGACCGTATCCTGGTCTGCTCGGACGGGCTGCACCAGCTCGTCGCCGAACCGCAGATCGCGGAGCTGGCCGGCGCCGGCGCGCCGCAGGAGTCCGCCGAGAAGCTCATCGCGGCGGCGAACGCGCGCGGCGGGTGGGACAACATCACGGCGCTGATCGTCGACCCGTTCGCGACCGCGAGCCGGCCGTCGGCCGCCGCGCCGCCGCCGTCCGCGGCGCGCGCGCCCGACCTCGAACCCACGGAGATCCAGTGGGGCAAGGTCGGCCTCGTCAGCGGGATGATCCTGTTGGCGGCCGCGGTGATCATCTTCCGCCCGTGGCAGCGCTTCGGGATGGCAGACGCCGTCGCCGGTGTGTTCGCCCGCCCGACGCCGACGTTCGAGCCGCCGACCCCGATCCCCAGCGAGACGCCGCTCCCCACCGCCGTCCCGAGCGCGACGCCGCGGCCGACCGCCTCCGAGATCGGCGTGCCGGCCCTGGTCAACGAGTCCACGCTGAACGCGCTGCAAGCGCTCGCGGCGCTCGGCCTTTCGCCCGACGTGATCAAGCAGTACTCGGCCACCGTGGCGCCGGGGTTCGTGATCAGCCAGGAGCCCGCGGCCGGTGCGGCCGCCCCACCGGGCGGCAAGGTGCAGGTGGCGATCAGCCTCGGCCCGCCCCCGGCCGCGACGCCGACGCGCCCCATCCTGCGCGTCTGGCCGACGTGGACGTCCGTGCCGCCGCTCGTCGAGGTCACGGTGGCGCCGACCGAGCAGCCGACGAACCCGCCGGACAACGGCGGCGGTGGCGGTGATCACGGCGGCGGCGGCAACAAGCCCAAGCCGACGGACGCGCCGGCGCAGCCACCTGCGCCCACCTCGCCCCCGCCCGAGCCCACGGACAAGCCCAAGCCGCCGACGGAGAAGCCGCCGCCCGCGCCGTACGGGTTCGGGACGCCCGCGGCGGCACGCGTCGGCGCATCGCACGCCGGCGCGGCCGGCAGCGCGGCCGGCAGCGCGGCCGGCAGCGCGGCTGTGTCGACCGCATCGTCCATGGCGATCCTGCGCCTGGCGATGCCACGCGTCGCCGCGCGCCCGCTCGCGGCCATCGACGTCTCCGGCCTTTTCGCCGGCGGTGTCGAGTTGACGATCTCGACCCTGTCGGGCACGAGCCACGTCGCCGCCCGCCCCGGCCAGCAACCGCGCACACCGACGGCCACGAATACGGCGACCGCGACGGCGACGATCACGGTGACCGCCACGATCACGCCGACGGACACGCCCACGCCGACCGACACGCCGACGCGCACCCCCACCCCGACGAGCACCTCGACGCCGACGAACACGCCCACCCCGACGAACACGCCAACGCCCACCAACACCCCGACGCAGCCGGCGTATCTGCCGCTGCTGGTCCAGCAGCAATGGCAGCTGTGCAGCCAGCCGTGGTTCATGGACGATCAGACCGAACCGAACGACCGCCGTTCGGGCGCCGAGATCCTGGTCGGCCGCAACGAGCGCGTGCTGTGCCCGCGCATCGCGTACGCCGGCCGATTGCACCGCGCGGACGGGATCGAGGACGTCCAGGACAACTTCGTGCTGACGATCCGCCGCTCGAGCGGCCTCAAGGTCTACCTGAAGGTCCCGCCCCGAGCGGCCGGCGACCTCGACCTGTACGTCTACTCGTCCAACGACGTGAACAACGCCCCCCCGAGCTGGTCGAGCACCCGCGCACCCGGCGTCGACGAGGTCGTGACCCTCCCTGCCCGCGATCTGGACGACGAGCACATCCTCTGGGTGACCGTCTGGGGCCTGGGCAAGGAAGTGGCGCCGCCGTACGAGCTTTGCTACGAGTA
>JBDTSC010000182.1:0-7716 GCA_039931375.1 Ardenticatenales bacterium | reverse complement strand
CAAAGCGACGCGACCGCGCGCGTAAGGGTTCCCCATCGCGCAGCGTCAAGCCTTCTTGGCGGCCGAGTCATCCCCGAAGGATCGGCTCGGGCCGGGTGAGGGCACCGCGAGCAACCCTCTCTGAGCGGGCTACGTATAGTATAGTCTGCTAGGCAGATCCGAATCCCCACCGCCCCCGCCCCGACCAGCACCCCAACACCCCACCCCACCCCAACGGCTCGCGGCGGACCGGACACTCATCGAGGAGGCAACCCCATGCGGCTCGGACGGCTCGGCTACTACGGCGACTTCGTGATCTACCCCACAGCCGTTGCAGGCCTCGCGGTGGCGGGGCTGGCGAACACCGAACCGGCGCGCTGGCCGGAGTTTGCCGGCGCCTTCCTCGGCGGTTTCTGCCTGTGGACGCTCGCCGAGTACGTGCTGCACCGGTTCGTGCTCCATCACGTGCCGTACGTCAAGGACATGCACAACGTCCACCACGATGACCAGCTGGCGCTCGTCGGCACCCCGACGTGGTTCAGCTTCGTCCTGATCAGCGGGATCGTCTTCGCCCCGCTCTACGCGTTCCAGGGCATCACGCTCGCGACCGGCGTCACGGCCGGGTTCATGCTCGGCTACCTGTGGTACGTCAGCGTCCACCACATGGTCCACCACTGGACCAGCAAGCCCGGCTCGTACATGCACGCCATGAAGCGCCGCCACATGCTCCACCATCACTTCGACGAGCAGCTGAACTTCGGCGTGTCGAACGGCTTCTGGGACAAGGTGTTCCGGACGGACGTCACCCCGAGCCAGGCCGCCGCGGTGGCGCACCGCTAGGCGTCGCCCCACCCCGCGGGACGCGGCTAGCCGCCGGTACCGGTATCCCGCGGCGGGAGCGCCACGGACAGCGCGCCCGCGATCAGAAGCGTGGCGGCGATCACCCCAAGCGACGCCACGCTCGAGATCGCCACGTGCACCGGCCACGCCTCGGGCAGCTGCTCGAGGATCATCTTCACGCCGATGAAGGCCAGGATGAACGCCAGCGCCGGCCGGATGTAGTGGAAGCGATCCACCGCGCCCACGAGCAAGAAGTACATCGACCGCAGGCCCAGGATCGCGAAGACGTTGCTCGTGAAGACGATGAACGGATCGCTGGTCACCCCGAACACCGCCGGGATCGAGTCGAACGCGAAGATCACGTCCGTCGTCTCGACCAGCACGAGGACGATGAAGAGCGGCGTGGCCGCCCACTGTGCCGCCTCGCGGATGAAGAACCTCGCGCCGTGGTAGCGGCTGGTCACCGGCAGCAGCCGACGCGCCAGCCGGACCGCCCACTGGCTCTCCACGTCGATCTCTTCCTCGGCGTGGAACACCAGGCGGTAGGCGGTGATCAGCAGGATCGCGCCGAACACGAACAGGATCCAACTGAAGCGCTGGATCAGGGCGGATGCGGTCAGGATGAACATCGCGCGCATGACCAGCGCGCCCAGCACGCCCCAGAGCAACACGCGGTGCTGCAGCTCGGACGGCACGCTGAACGACGCGAAAATGATCACGAACACGAACAGGTTGTCGATCGACAACGACTGCTCGAGGACGTAGGCCGTCAAAAAATCGACCGCCGCCTCCGCGCCGCGGTCGTGGCGCAGGTGGATCAGGTAGGCAAACGCGAGCGCCAGGGCCACGAGCACCAGGGTCCAGAGACCGGCCTCTTTGGCGCTGACCTTGTGCGGGTTGCGATGGAGGACCTTGAGGTCGACCGCCAGCAGCCCGAGAACAAAGGCGATGAACAGGATCCACGATCCAGGACCGAAGCCCATCGTCAGCACCCGCCCCCTTCTCCGAACGAAAAAGCGAGACCAGCGGACGATGTGCGCCGCCTCGGTCTCGCCTTTGGGTTTCACGCGACCCGACGTTCGGTGCCCTGGGGCTCCGATGCTCGCGCATCGCCCCGACCGGTCGTCCGTCGCCAGCACTGACTATATCAGCCCGTCCGGCGCGGCGCGAATCCGCCTCGCGCGCATCGCGGGCGCGCGAGGCGTCGCGCCGGCACGGCGCATCGAGCCTCAACGGTGCTACGATGCTCGTTCTGCACACCGCGCGACGGCGCGGTGCGGCCGACGACCGATCGGCCGTCGCCACGAGACCGCGTGAGGTGGTATGAACATCGTCGTGATCGGCTGCGGCCGCCTCGGGGCGGAGCTGGCCCTGCGACTCTTCCGGCAGGGGCATGACGTCGCGGTCGTCGACCAGACCTCCGATGCCTTCTCGAACCTGCCGCCCGAATTCCGCGGCCGTCTCATCGAAGGCGAGGTCCTAAACCGGGACGTCCTGACACGGGCCGACATCGCCGCCGCGGACGCGGTGGCCGTCGTCACCAACTCGGACGCCGTGAACGTCGTCGTCGGCCATGTCGCGCGCGAGGTGTACGGCGTAGCGAACGTGGCTGTCCGCAACTTCGACCCGCGCCGCCGTCGGCTGCAGGAGGCGTTCGGCTTGCCGATCGTCAGCTCGGCCGTGTGGGGCGCCGGGCGGTTCGAGTCGATCCTGACGACCGGCTCCGTCCACGCCGTCCTGTCCGCTGGCAACGGCGAGGTCCAGGTCTTCGAGGTGCCGGTGCCCGAGGGCTGCGCCGGCCAGACGATCGCCCAGCTGCTCGAAGACGGCAGCCTGATGGCCGTCGCCCACACCCGCCACGCCAAGGCGACGCTGCCCGCCCCCGACACCGCGTTGGCCCCCGGCGACGTGTTGCTGGTCAGCGGATCCGTCGCGGACGCCAAGAAGCTGCAGCTGCGGTTGGCCGCTGGCCAGGAGAACTGACATGCACGTCCTCATCGCCGGCGGCGGGCGGACCGCGGAGCACCTCGGTACGCTGCTCCTGTCGCAGGACCATACGGTCCACCTGATCGAGCCCCGCAAGTCCGTCCTGGCGCGGCTGCACAAAGCCCTGCCGACGGAGATGATCTTCGAGGGCGATCCGACGGACCCCGACGTCCTCGAGCTGGCCGGCATCCGCGACGCCGAGGTGCTCGCCGCCGTCGGCGGCGGCGACGCGGACAACCTGGCGCTGTGCTACATGGCCCGCAAACGGTATGGCACGGATCGGACGATCGCCCGCATCAACAACCCGCAGGCGTCCTGGCTCTTCGCGCGCAAGGAGCTCTTCGGCGTCGACGTTGCGCTGAACCAGCCCGAGCTTCTGGCCAGCCTGATCGAGGAAGAGATGAGCCTGGGCGATATGATGACCCTCCTGCGGCTGCACCGCGGCCAGTTCTCGCTGGTCGAGGAGAAGCTGCCGCCGGACGCGCCCGTCGTCGGGCGGGCGCTGCGCGACCTGGCGCTGCCCGACCAGTCCGTCGTGGCGGTGATCATCCGCGACCACCAGATGGTCATCCCGCACGGTGACACCATCCTCCAGCCGGAGGACGAGGTGCTGGCGATCTGCAAGGCGGACGTCGTCTCGCTGCTGGCCGCGCAGTTCAGCCGGCCGGAGAGATCCGCGCCGCTGGTGACCAAGACGCCGTCGAAGAAGTCCAAGCCAGCGAACGCAACGCCCGAGTAGCCTCGACGCTGCCACGGACGCTTCCCAACCGATCCGACCGCCCCAAGGACGCAAGTTCCCGATGCCCGCCCCCGCCGCCCCGCCCGACAACGGGCCGACCCACGACTACACTGTGACGATCCAAGAGGAGATCGGCGGCCGATTCATCCGCCGTTCCGCCGACTACCGTCCCCGCCGTTCGTGGCGCACGTGGCTCTTCGGCCGCCCGCTAGCCACCGCGGACGCGCCGCATCAGACGATCGGCAAAGCCGTCGGCCTCGCGGTCTTCGCGTCGGACGCGCTGTCGTCGACGGCGTACGCCACGCAGGAGATCCTGGTCGTGCTGGCCGCCGCGGGCACGATGGCGTTCGGCCTGGCGTTCCCGATCGCCCTGGCCATCGTGGCGCTCCTGACGATCGTCACGATCTCGTACGAACAGACGATCCACGCGTACCCGAGCGGCGGCGGCGCCTACATCGTCTCGCGCGACAACCTGGGCGAGATGCCGGCGCAGTCGGCCGGGGCGGCGCTGTTGATGGACTACATCCTGACGGTCTCCGTCTCGATCTCGTCCGGCGTGGCCCAGCTCGTTTCCGCGTTCCCGGCGCTGGAGGCATGGCGCGTCGAGATCGCCATCGTGATGGTGATCTTCATCATGATGATCAACCTGCGGGGCGTTAAGGAGTCGGGCACGGTCTTCGCCGTGCCGACATATTTCTTTCTGGTGGCGATGTTCCTCATGGTGGGTGTCGGCTTCTTCCGCCAGGTCACGGGTGTCATCGGCACCGTCGTGGATCCGCCGCCCATCGATCATCTCGGGACGGCCGGCCTGTCTCTGTTCCTCGTTCTGCACGCGTTCAGCAGCGGCACAACGGCGCTCACCGGCGTCGAGGCGATCTCCAACGGGATCACCGCCTTCAAGGAGCCCAAGAGCCGCAACGCGGGCGCGACGCTGCTCTGGATGGCGACGATCCTCGGCGTGCTGTTCCTCGGGATCACGCTGCTGTCCGGCCGGGTCGCCGCCGTGCCGTCCGAGGCCGAGACCGTGATCTCACAGCTGGCCCGCACCGTCTACAGTGGCCGCGGCCTGCCGTACCTGGTGACGATCGGCGCCACGACGGTGATCCTGATCATGGCCGCGAACACCGCCTTCGCGGACTTCCCCCGCTTGGCCGCCCTCGTCGCCGGCGACGGGTTCCTGCCGCGGCAGCTGACCTACCGCGGCAGCCGCCTGGTCTTCAGCCGCGGCATCGCGACGCTGGCGCTCGTCGCGTGCCTGCTGATCGTCGCTTTCAATGCCAGCGTCACGAACCTGATCCCGCTCTACGCGATCGGCGTCTTCCTGAGCTTCTCGCTCTCGCAGGCCGGCATGGCGGTGCGCTGGCGCAAGAGCGGACGGCTGGCGCCGGGCGAGGAGATCAAAGAGCGGGGATCGGTCTTGCGCCATGATCCGCGCTGGCGGCTCAAGATGGTCGTCAACGGCTTCGGGGCGCTCTGCACGTTCGTCGTCATGATCGTGTTCTCGGTGACAAAGTTTCGCGACGGCGCGTGGATCATCCTCGTCCTGGTCCCGTCCCTGATCGTCGTCTTCCTGGCGATCCACCACCACTACCGCGTCCTGGCCCTCAAGCTGTCGCTGGAGAGCTTCGGCGCGCCGCCCCGCATGAGCCGCCACCGCGTCATCGTGCCGATCTCGAGCGTCCACCGCGGTACGCTGGCCGCCCTGGAATACGGCCGCGCCCTCTCGGACGACGTGACGGCCGTCCACGTCTCGCTCGACCAGGACGATTCCGACCGCCTGCGCCGCAAGTGGAGCAAGTGGGGCGACGGCGTGCGCTTGGTGACGCTCGAGTCCCCCTACCGCCTCCTGATGGAGCCGCTGCTCGAGTACATCGAGGAGATCGCGGCCCTGCGCCAGCCGAACGAGCTGATCACGGTCGTCGTGCCGCAGTTCGTGCCCAACCGCTGGTGGCACAACCTCCTCCACACGCAGGCGGCGTTGATGCTCAACCTGGCGCTGCGCGACGTGGAGGGGGTGGTCATCACCGATGTACCGTACCAGGTGCGCGGCGCGGATCGATAGGGCGCACGCCCCTACGCCACCCCATGCACCGCCCGCACCGCACCGACCACCCCATCCACGCTCGGCTCGCGCCCCCCCGCCCCGCCGAGCGCCGTCATCGCCGGCCGCCCTTCCAACGCCCGCACGACGTTCACGACGCCGTCGCCCAACGCCGGCAGGTCGTAGCCGCCCTCCAACACGAACGCGATCCGGCCTTCGGCATGGCGCGCGGCGATGTCGGCCAGCGCGCGCGCCGTCGCGTGAAAGCCGGCGCCCGTCACCGCCAGGCCGGCCAACGGGTCGCGGAACGAGGCGTCGAAGCCGGCGGACACCAAGACGAGCTCGGGGCGCACCCGTTCCGCGACGGGCACGACCACCTCGGCCATGACCCGCGCGAACGCCGCATCGCCGGCACCCCGCGGCAGCGGCACGTTCACCGTCGCCCCGCGGCCTGCGCCCTGGCCGACGTCGTCCACATCGCCCGTGCCCGGATAGGCGCCGCGCTGGTGGGACGACACGAACACGACGCTGCCGTCCGTGTAGAAGATCTCCTGCGTGCCGTTGCCGTGATGCACGTCGAAGTCCACGATCAGCACCCGCCCGATGCCGCGCGCCTGCGCGTGCCGGGCCGCGACGGCGACGTTCCCGAACAAGCAAAAGCCCATCGCCTGCGCCGGCCGCGCGTGGTGGCCGGGCGGGCGGGCGAGCGCGAACGCGGCCGCGGCGCGCCCGTCCAGCACGGCGTCCACCGCGGCGATCGCGGCGCCGGCCGACATGCGCGCATCATCGAACGACGTGGGCGTGATGTACGTCGGCGCCGGGTCGATGACGGCCGGCGCGCGGGCCATCGCCTCGCGCAGCGCGTCCAGGTAGCGCCGGTCGTGGACGCGGGCGAGGGCGTCGAGGGCGGCTGGGACGACGTCGAGGCGGGGGAGGTCGTCGGCGATGTGTCGGTCGGCGGCGAGCGCGGCCAGAATGGCGGGCACTCGCCCGGCATGCTCCGGGTGGCCCGCATCGTCGTGGCCGGGCGATGGCACGACGGCCAGCGCCACCATCCGCGGCCCACTGGGCGACGCGGTCCGTGGCGCCGCGCGGTCGCTCAATCGCTCGCCCGGAGCGCGGCCAGCTCGCCGATCAGCCGGCGCTCGTCGTCCGTCAGCTGCCGGGGCAGCTCGACCTCGACGGTCACGAACAGGTCGCCGCGCGTCTCGGGCGCGCGCAGGTTCGGCATGCCTTTGCCGGTCAGGCGGAAGCGCTGGCCGTTGCGCGTCTCGGGCGGGATCGTGAGGTGCGCGGGGCCGGCCAGGGTCGGGACGATCACCTCGCCGCCCAGCAGCGCCGTATAGAGCGGCACCTTGACGCGCCCGCGCAGGTCGTCGCCGTCCCGTTCGAACCGGGCGTCCGGCGTCACCTCGACGATCAGGTAGAGATCGCCCGCGCCCGCCTGGCCCGGCTGGCCTTCGCCGCGCACGCGGACCTTGCTGCCCGTCTTCACGCCGGGCGGGATCCGCACCTCGAGCCGCCGACCGTCCAGGTTCAGTTGGCGTGCGGTGCCGCCGAACGCCTCGGCCAGCGAGATCGGCACCGCCGCCTCGAGGTCCCCGCCGCGGCTGAGCCGCGCCTGCTGTTGGGCCGCGCCGGGCCGCGCCCGGCGGCCGCCCTGCGCGCCGCCGCCGCTCTGGCCGCCGCCGAAGAGCGACTCGAAGAAGTCGGAAAAGCCGCCGCCACCGCCGCCCTGGCCGAAGATCGCCTCGAGGTCCTCCGGCGACAGGTTGCGGACGTTCGATCGCGCCCCGCCGCCGCTAGGCCGCCGGCCGCCGGGTGCGCCGCCGGGTGCGCCGCCCCACTGCGACCAGTCGAAGCCGTCCGCCGCCCCGGCCCGCTCCGCGTCGCGCCACGCCGCCCCGAACTTGTCGTACTTCGCGCGCTTGTCCGCGTCGCCCAACGCCTCGTACGCCTCGGCGACGTCCTTGAAGCGCTGCGCGGCGGCCGCGTCGTCGGGATGGAGGTCCGGATGACTCTCCTTGGCCAGCTTGCGGTACGCGCGCCGGATCGCCTTCTCGTCCGCGGTCCGCGGGACGCCGAGAATTTTGTAGTAGTCCTTGTAGTCCATGGCGCACGATGATAGCGC
>JBDTSC010000181.1:0-7724 GCA_039931375.1 Ardenticatenales bacterium | reverse complement strand
GTTCGGCCTCGAACGTCGGACAGGGCCGAGCTGGAGCTCGGCGCGCCCAGGAGACGGCCGTCGTTCCCCCGCCGATCCGGCTGACCGCATCGAACCCGCCACGAGCCCCGCCACCCCCCGCCCCGCCGACGGGCACGGCCCGACGCACCGCACCGTCAGCCGCGCCGCCGACGCGTCCGCGCCCGGCCGCGCCTCGATATGCGCGGCCAGCCCGTCGCCGTCCGCCGCGAACACGACGTCGACGCCGGGCCAGGCGGACGGGTAGCGCACGGCGGCGAACGTCGGGAGACCCGTCCGCCACTGGGGCTCGCGCCCCTTGAAGATGCTGACGATCGTCGCCTGCCGGTCTTCGCCGACGGGCACGACCCGGCGGCCCCCGTGCTCGTCGTCACCGGCGAACGAGACCTCGACCCGCCGCCAGTTCGGCCGCGCCGACTCCGGGAGCGGTCGCTCGACCATCGTGCCGTCGGCGTCGAAGCGAACCGGCAGGCCCTTGAGGGCCGGCCCGCCCGCCTCGCCAGCGGCGGGACGCGGTTCGACCTGGAGGATCGTGACACCGCCGACGTGGAAGTCGACGCGCGCTTCGCGGCCGAAGGCGGTGAGGATGGCGGCGTCGGGCGCGTCGCGGTCGCTGGCGGCACCGGCGGCGTCAGCGGCTGCGGCGACGTCGTCGACGCGGCCGAAGATGAGCGGCGGGAGGTTCCGAGCTTGGGCGGCGAGGACAACGGCGGCTTCGGCACCGGGATGGGCGTTGGCCCGGACGTCGGCGTTGTGGGACGACGCGCCGGTGGCGCCAGCGGCGCCGGTGGCGCCGAGGGCTGCGAGAGTGGCGACGGCTACGACCACGGCGACGGGGGAAGCGAAGGACAGCGGCTTGAACGTACGGACGTGCTTCATCGAACGTTTCTCCGATCGCGCGCTGGTGCGCAGATTCCATGCGATGACCTAGGGGCGAGAGTGCGGTCACAACGCTCGCCCGACGGACGATCAACGGCGTCTCGGCCCGCAACCTTGCCCCGCCAGCCGCCCCTGGCTAGACTCCGCCGTCGCCCCATCCGCCGGCGCCCGGCGCCGCACGCAGGCCGAACGCTCATGCAGAAGGTGCTGATCGCCAACCGCGGCGAGATCGCCGTGCGGATCATACGCGCGGCCCAGGAGCTCGGCTACCCGACCGTGGCCGTGTTCAGCGACGTCGACCGCGCCGCGCTGCACGTCCGCCTGGCGGACGAGGCGTACAACATCGGGCCGGCGCCGGCGTCCGAAAGCTACCTGCGCATCGACCGCATCCTGGATGTGGCCAAGCGCTCGGGCGCGACGATGATCCATCCCGGGTACGGCTTCCTCGCCGAGAACCAGGCGTTCGCGCAGGCCGTCGCGGATGCCGGCCTCAGCTTCGTCGGTCCGCCGCCGAGCGCGATCTACGCGATGGGCGACAAGGTCCGGTCGCGCCAGGCGATGATCGCCGCCGGCGTACCCGTCGTGCCGGGCACCTCCGAGGGGCTCACGGACGAGCAGGTGCTGGCCACGGCGCCGGGCATCGGCTTCCCGGTGCTGATCAAGGCGTCGGCCGGCGGCGGGGGCAAGGGCATGCGCCGCGTCGATCGCGCCGAGGACCTGCAGGACGCGCTGGCGGCCGCGCGGCGCGAGGCGCAGAAGTCCTTCGGTGACGACACGGTGTACCTCGAGAAGTTGGTCGAGGGCGCCCGCCACGTCGAGATCCAGGTGCTGGGCGACCAGCACGGCCACGTGATCCACTTGGGCGAGCGCGAGTGCTCGATGCAGCGGCGGCACCAGAAGGTGCTCGAGGAGTGCCCGTCGCCCGCCGTGACGCCCGAGCTGCGCGAGCGGATGGGCGCGGCGGCGGTGGCGGCGGCCAAGGCGGTCGGCTATTACAGTGCCGGGACGTGCGAGTTCCTGTTGGACGGCAACGGCCACGACTTCTACTTCCTCGAGATGAACACCCGCCTCCAGGTCGAGCACCCGGTCACGGAGTTCGTCACGGGCGTCGACATCGTCAAGCACATGCTGCGGATCGCGCTGGGCCGCAAGCTGCGCGTCAAGCAGGAAGACGTGGAGTGGGTCGGCCACGCGATCGAGTGCCGGATCAACGCCGAGGACCCGTACAACCACTTCCTGCCGTCCACCGGCCGCGTCACGTCCCTCCAGGAGCCCAGCGGCCCGGGCGTCCGCGTCGACAGCGCGCTCTACGAGGGCTTTGACGTCTCGCTGTACTACGACCCGATGGTCGCCAAGCTGATCGTCCGCGGCCAGAACCGCCCCGACGCGATCCTGCGCATGCGCCGCGCGCTGGCGGAGTACCGCATCGCCGGCATCCGCACGACGATCCCGCTCCACCAGCGCCTGATGGACATGACGCAGTTCATCAGCGGCTTCTACGACACGAGCTACCTGGAGCAGCACTTCACGATGACGCACGTCGAGGGCCGCGGCTTCGACCGGATCGCCGCGATCACCGCCACGCTGCTGGCGCACCAGCACCGCTCGGACGCGATCAACCGCCTGGCACCGGTCGGCGACAGCGAGTGGAAGCGCTTCGGGCGGCGGCAGGGCATGCGGGTGTCTCTATGAGGATCGTCCCATGAAGTACAAAGCCACGGTCGACCAGCGCGACTTCACGCTGGACGTGGACCGCCCCGGCGAGCTCATCGTCGATGGCGAGAACGTGTCCGTCGACCTGATGTCGATCGACGGCGAGAACCTCTACTCCCTCCTCGTCGACGGCGTCTCGTACGACCTGCACGTCGAGCGCCGCGAGGGCCTGTACACCGTGATCATCGAGGGCGACCGCTACACCGTCGACGTCGGCGACGCGCACCTCAAGGAGCTGATCGCGATGAGCCGCCGCGGCCACGAGGAGCACGGCGGCGCGGTGATCAAGGCCCCGATGCCCGGCCTCGTCGTCAAGGTCCTGGTCGCCCCCGGCGACGCGGTGGCCGCCGACCAGCCGGTGGCGATCCTCGAGGCGATGAAGATGGAGAACGAGCTGCGCAACCCGGCCGTCGGCATCGTCAAGCAGGTGAACATCGTGCCCGGCCAGACGGTCAACATGGACGATGTGCTCATCGTCGTCGCCCCGCCCGAGGTCGAGACGGTCGACTCCGCGTCGACGAGCCCCGCCGCCGTCGACGTCGCCGCCCCGCCCGAGCCCGCCTCGTGACGACCCTCGCCCTCGAGCATTGGCAGATCGTCTTCGACGGCGGCAGCCTGGGCAACCCCGGCCGCGGCTACGGCTCGTTCCGCCTGCGCCCGCCCGGCGCGGACTGGGAGCCGGCGGTGCGGCTCGAATATGGTGACCGGGTGACGAACAACGAGGCCGAGTACCAGACCCTCACCAGCGGCCTCGCCCACTTAGCCGACCGCGCCGCCGATCCGCGCCGCATTGCCGTCGAGGTCTTCGGCGACAGCCAGCTCGTCATTCGCCAGCTCGAGGGCGCGTGGAAGGTCCGCACGCCCAGCATCCGCCCCTTTCGCGATGCGGCGGCGGCGCAGCTGGCGCGGTTCGGCGGGGTGAAGCTGACGTGGCAGCGGCGGGACAAGTCGGTGGCGTTACTCGGGCACTGACGGTGCGGACGCTACGACCAGCACGGTTGGCACGATCGACCCGGATGGCATCGGCGTAGGCAGCAAACGACGCCCTACGGGCACCGTTCCGCCAGCATCCGGATCGACCACGGGAAGAACAGCGTACGGGCGACGGACGGCAGCGTCGCCACCGGCGCCGGGGTCGCGAGGGCCGGGCACGGCGTGGCCGTCGAGGTCGGTGTCGGCGTGATCGGTCGGGCCCAGGCCTCGCCAAGCTCGACGGTGACGACCCGGACGTCGTCCAGCGCGGCGTCCGGCCTAGCCGGCAGCAACGTGATCACGCCGGCGCAGTCGGCCGAGGCGCCGGGCGCGACCTCGTCGGCGAGGTCGATGCGCGGCACGTTCCGCCCGACGGTGCACTTGCCGACGCCGATCGTGTGGAAGTCCGCGCGCCGGGCGATCGCCCAGATCGCGCCCCGGTTCATGTGCGCCGTCGGGTTGCGCACCGTGGCGCGGAAGGACAGCCGCGGTTGCCCAGTCTCGTCGAGCTCGACGGCGTGGTCGAAGCCGAGGAGCTCCCATCGCCCGGGGAAGAAGTCCCCGCCGTACGGGCCGGCGTACGCGTCGCGCCAGAACACCTCCAGCCGGTCGATCCCGCCCGAGACGTCGACGTCGTGGAGGCCGAAGATGTAGCGGCCGTCCGACGCGATCCGCTTGTCCGGCAGCCGCGGCGCCGACGCCACGCCGGACAGCGCGCCGCGATGGAACCACGCCACGACGGGCTGGGCGAAGTCTTCGTCCCCGACCTCGCCCGTGAGCGACGGGTACCACGTCCGGCCGTCCGTGTTCCGCACCTCGCCGACGATGTCGGCGCGGCCGTCGTGCACGGATAAGTCGACGTACTGGAGCTCGGGCCGCGGCACGTCGAGCGCCGTCTCGGGACCTTCGGCGGCCGCCTCGTACGTCAGCTTGAGCTCGCCGGCGTCCGCACCGCCCGGCGCGGCAGCCGGCACGTCGACGTCCGCGCGCCAGAGCGCCGACTCGCCGGCAGCGAGCGCTTGGCGCGTGCCGTCCGGGCAGCAAGTGTACTCGATCCACCCCCGCCGGAAGACGGTCGCGGGTCGGCCGTCGACGGCGGGGTGGATCCGGATGTCGAACACGGGTCGCTCGGCGTCGTTGCGATAGACCGCAGCGCAGGAGAACCGGCGCATGCCCGCCGGAACGCCGGTCGCGGCGGACGGTGTGCACCGCCGCCCGATCGTCACGATCGCCCCACCCGCGTCGTCGTCGGCGACGTCGCCGGCGGCGGCGACCGTGGCGATGGCCGTGAGGATCAGCCCGAGGGACAGGCAAGTGAGGGAAGCGGAAACGAGTCCGGTGCGCATGATGCCAGCTCCAACGTGCGATGTAAGGTCCAACGTGCGAAGTAACGTGCGATATGAGTGGCGCTCGACTCAACCTGCGGGCAGCGATGCGAAGCATAGTCGCATCGCCACCAAACCGTAAGCGACCCCTCAGTAAACGATCACCATCCCCCCCAACGACACCCCCGCCCCCGTCCCCACGAGCAGCGCCCGCTGCCCCCGCGCCAGCCGCCCCGTCCGCACCGCCTCCCACAGCGTCAGCGGCAAGGAGGCCGCCACGCAGTTGCCGTACCGCTCCAGCGTCGTGACGATGCGCTCGTCGGGCCAGCCGAAGCGGCCGAGCAGGCGAAGGCCGGCCAGGCTGGCCTGGTGCGGGATGACGACGTCAATGCTGCCGAGGCCGCGCGATAGGCCGGGTCGCAGCCGCTCGAGAAAGTCCGGCCCGTGGCGACGCACGAGGCGCAGCAACTCGGGGCCGTTCATGTGGAATAAGTTGTCCGCCGGCTCCGTCGCCGGGTTCGTCGGGTGCCGCCGCGTCCCGCCGCCGCGCACCTCGGTCAGCGCCGCGCCGTCGCCGTACGCCTCGAACCGCGCCGCCTCGATCCGCGAGGTCGCGCCGACCGACGCGCCGCCGGGCGTCGACGCTCCCCACGGCACGACGACGGCCGCCGCCGCCCCATCGCCCAACAGCGTCGCGCTCTCGGGCTCGTCGAAGTTGATGCCGATCGACGCGATCTCGGCCGAAACGATCACGGCGACGCGGTAGCGCCCGACGGCGATGAGCCCCGCCACGACGTCGAGCGCCGCCAGGAAGCTCAGGCACGTCGCGTGCACGCTGAACGCCGCCACGCCCGAGCCGCCGAGCCCGAGCGCCCGCAGCGTCAGCGGCCCGCCGTCCGGGATCGCCTGCTCGGGCGTACCGGAGGCAAAGACCAGAAGGTCGATGTCGTCCAGCGCCAGCCCCGCGTCGGCGACCGCGGCGCGAACCGCTTCGGCCGCGTAGGCGCTGTTCGTATCGCCCGGAGCCGCCCAGCGCCGCTCGCGGACGCCGTTGAACCGCTCCGCCCAGCCTGCGGGCAAACCGCAGCGAGCCTCGACCTCGGCACTGGACACGACGCGCGGCGGCAGGTGGGCGCCGAGGCCGGCGATGCGCACGGGGAGCGACGGGGGCGGTGGATATGAGCGGGTGACATCGGTCATCGGGGTCGATGGTATACCAACGGCGTGGCGATGGACCGCGCTCGCAAGGGCGCGTGCATGCTGCCGACGCCAGGGGCCGAGGCCCGGCTCAGCCAACGTGATCGAGAGCGCACTCGCCGTGGCCCCTCACAACCCCCGCCGCACCACCCAAGGCGCCACCCCCCGGTTCGCCACGAGTCCCAGCGCCGCCCACGCCCACCGCGCATCCGCCGGCAGGTGCGCCACGGCCGCCGCGTGCCACTCGACCGCCGGCTGCCCGCCGCGCACGCGCTTGAACGCGCCGACGCCGGCCGAGGCGTGCACCGTGAGTCCGGCGTCCGCCGCGTCGAGGATCGCCTGGACGCTGAGCAGCCGGTAAAGCGACGTCGACGCCGGCAGCGCGGTGTCGTAGCCGAACACCGGCTGCGTGACGTACCCGCCGCGCGCAAAGCTGCCGAGCGCCGCGTCGATCCGGCCGTCCGGGGCGGCGAACGCACGGAAGCGGAGTCGGCCATCCGCGAGCGCCGCGGCCAGAAAGGCATCGCCCAGCTGCGGGTTCTGCCGCGGGTACTTCTCGAGATAGAGCTGGCGATAGAGCGCCGCCAGCCGCGGCACGTCGTCCGCACCGAGCGACGCGCCGTCGACGAGGCGGTAGGGGGAGCGGCGCAGCAGACCGACATCGGCCCGCGTCTGCTTCTTGCGCAGGGCGATGGCCGGGTCCTGGTACCACACCTGGCGCGCGAACACCCGCCGGCAGCCGACCACGTCGAGGGCGGCGGCGAGCGCCGGGTTGCCATGCGCATCGACGGAACGCCACACGATCGGGCGATCGGGGTACGCCGCGACGAGCGCGCGCGTCACGGCCGCGGCGACGGCGGCGGCGCCCGGCGGGTAGAGGTTCGTCGACACGAGCCAGTTGTTCACGAGGACCGCCCGGTCCAGCCCGGCCCGCCGGGCGATCGGCGCGAGCGCCCGCAGCAGTCCGCCGACGATCGCCCCCGCCGCCGGCCCCGCCATCCGCGCCGCCTCCGACCGCGGATAGACGACGTAGTGCGCGAAGAGCGACGCGACGAAGCTCGCCTCGTCGTCCGGCGCATCGCCATGCGTGACCGTGAACGGCAGCACGACATCCCCCGCCCGCACCACGCCGACGTCACACGGCGCGTTGGCCAGCATCGCGCCGGGGCCGTCCGCGAGCAACGGGGCCAGCCAGCGGCGCGCGGCGGCGGCCTCGGCGCCGGACGGCCAGACGATGGCGGTGTCGCCGGGCGGGTGGACGACGATCGTCAACTTGCGGGGGCCCTCGGCTCCACGATCCACGAGCGCCTCCACCGCAACGCTATCCTTCCGATGAGCGTACATTCATGCGAACCGCCGCCGCGCCGCTAGTCCTTCAGGAGCTGCCCATGACCACCGACCACCTCCCGCACGCCGAAGCACGCAATCCCGGCACCGCCGCCGTTCTCTCGTTGATCGTCCCGGGCATCGGCCAGTTCTACACCGGCCACTTCTTGTGGGGCATCTTCTGGCTGATCATCACGCCCGGCTTCTGGATCGGGACCGGCGGCCTCTTCGGCTGGCCGTTCCACATCTTCTCCGCCTGGCAAGCGCACCGC
This sequence comes from Ardenticatenales bacterium, assembly GCA_039931375.1. Classification (GTDB taxonomy): domain Bacteria; phylum Chloroflexota; class Anaerolineae; order Epilineales; family Epilineaceae; genus Avedoeria. The sequence goes on along the minus strand of JBDTSC010000181.1, from coordinate 22 downwards.
CAGGCTCGACGGCGCAACCGGC
>JBDTSC010000180.1:0-7746 GCA_039931375.1 Ardenticatenales bacterium | reverse complement strand
TGCCTGCGCGGCGGCGGCGGCGCGCGCTGCATGACGCTGCCGATCACGCGCACGGGGCTCGGGGCCTAGCGGAGCGTCCCGCGGCCGGCGGGACGACCGGCCGGCGAAGGCGTTTTGCACCGGGACGGCCCGGGGCGTATGCTGGATCGCGCCGAACACGGTTCGTATCGCGACCGATGCGACGTCCTTTTGCCGACCCGACATTGCTCCCGGAGGACGATCATGGCCCGCAGGCCGGTTGTTTCGTTGCTCTTCGCCGCTGCCACCGTACTCGGCGCCGCCGTTCCCGGCGAACCGCGCGGTCCGTCCAGCCGCCCGCCAAGCGGGCCGGTCCACGCCCAGCCGGCTGGCGGACGGATCACGATCGAGGTCGAGCTCTATCGCGATCTCCTCACCGTGAACGCACCGAAGGATGCCCCGCCCAGCGCAAGCCTCCTGGACGCCGACGCGCAGCTGTTGAGCACGTACTTCCTGCTCACGGACGTCCAGGGACTGTCGACGTTCACGCTCGCGGACCCGGACAACGCGGATGAGGCCGTGCAGGGCAATCTGCCCGGGCAGATCGTCGAGGTCAGGGTTGGGAGCCGAGTCGAGCGGTACTCGCTGCCCGCTATCGAGGCGGCGATCGACCCAGCGGCGGGGGTCATCGTCGGCCGCACGGACTGGCCGGGTGGGGTCGAGATCGAGCTCTTCGAGCCCGGCGACTTCGAGACCCCACACGCTCTCGCCGCCGATACGGACGACGCCGGGCGATTCCGCGCCGCCGTGCCGGCCGCCGCGGCTGCCGGGCCGGGCTCGCACGGAACGGTCTGGTCCACGGACGGCGCGGGCAACCGAGTCGGCTACCCGTTCGGCGCACCGCTGGCGCTCGTGGCGTGCGAGGCGGAGAAGGCCGCGCTCAACCCGCTCAAGTTCGCCCGCCCGGCGATGGCCACGACGCCGCCCATGTGCTCCGTCGTCCTGGTCGCCAGCCTCGGTCACACCGTGGACCTCATCGCGTACGAGGGCGCGGTCGAGCGCTGGCGCGTCGAGCGCGACCCGCGGGAGGACGATGTCGTCGGTGTCTGGCCGACGACGGCCCTGCCCGGGACCGACCTGCTGGAAGCCGTCGATCGCCTCGTCTTCCTGATCGACGGCGCGCTGGTGGGCGGCGGCGCGACACGCCCGCCGTGGGCCCGCTTCGATCCGGAGCCGGGCACGCTGGTGGGCCGCGCGGCGCCCGACCGGCCCGTCACGATCGATCCCGTGCCACCCAGCGGCGAGTTGTTTCGGACGCGCGCCGGCCCGGATGGCACGTTCCGGGTCGCGGGCCTGCCGGACATCGTCGACGTGCTGGACCTCGAACCCGACGTGCCGCTTCCGGAGGTCACGAGCTGGTTGGACGCGAACGTCGGGGTGCGGTGGGAGGCGCCAATCGCACGGGAGCACGTGGCGCTGTCGGGGAACATCGTGTTGGCGACCCTCCTCGGGGACCGCGGGCCGGCGGTCGGCCGACTCTTCGCCGGCGACGGCCGCCCGGCGGCGGTTCATCGGCCCAGCGCCCAGGTCGGCCGTCCGACGTGGTTCCACTTCACGACGCCGGACGGCGCCCCTCGGCCCATCCGCGCCGGCGATCGCGTCGAGATCACGCCACCCGGCGGGCAGCCGGTCACCTTCGACGTGCCGCGCTTGGCGATCCGCGAGGTCGGGTCGGGAGGCCAACTGGAGCTCGTCGCTCCGCCGGGGGGGCTCCTCACGCTGCTGCAGACCTGGCCGGCATCCTACTTCCTCGCTCCCTACTCTCTGGCCAACGAACAAGACCTGGCCCGACCGCACGCCGGATTGGACGTCGCCGATGGGCCGGACGGACGGCGATCCGCGCGCTGCACCCAGCGCTGCGACGAGGTGGCGTTCGCGCTCACCTACCGCGCGCCGTTCGTGTCGGTAGCGGCGGGCCGGCCGGCGTACAGCTTGACGTACGTGCCTCGGCCGTGGGTCGGCGCGGCGCCGTCCGTCGGCCTCCTGCGCGGTTTCGCCTCGTCCGGCGCCGCCGTCACCGCCAGCCTCCTCGGCCCCGACGGTTCGGTGCTCGCCGAGCGCCGAACGATGGCCGCACCCGCCAGCTGGTCGAACCTGCCCCCTCGCTGGGAGGTGAACTGGACGGACGCGTTCCCGGACGGCTTGCCCTCCGGCACGCGCTTCCGCATCCGTACGGATGACCGCGTCGACACGCTGGTCCTCCCCACCGTCGCGATCACCGCCGACGTCCTGGCCGATACTGTGTCCGGCAGCGCACCGCCCGGAACCGTGGTCGAGGTCTGGGCCCTGCCGAACACGGCCATCGACCCGGACCGCGAGGTCACGAGCGCCACGACCACGGCGGCTCCGGATGGCGCTTGGTCCGTTCTTCTGCGCACCTGTGTCTACACGCTCAAGGCAGGGGATGCCATCGGCATCAACTTCCTGCCCGACAGCGAGCACCACTTCTTCCAGTACGACATCGGCTTCGTCGACGGTCCGTTCGAACCCCGGGAGCCCGCCACGCCGACGGCGCCGGCGACGCGCGCCGCGACGGCGCGGCCGTTCCCCACCGGTACGCCCCCGCCGTCGGCGCCGCCGCCGGGCGCGACGGGCGCCCCGGCAGACGGCCCGCGCCGGCGCATCTGGCTGCCCGTGGTGGTCCGCGCGGAGCGGGCCGGTGGCGGGGCGGCGTCGGTGCTTGACCGGCGCGGGCGGGGCGCTACACTGCCCCCGAGTACGGCGTATGGACGAGCCCCAACCGCTCAGGGGCCACCCAGGGGACGATCCCATGACCCGGGATGACGTGTTCGCGAACCAGCAGACGATGCTTGCCATTCCGGTGCGGAACCCTGGCCACGTGTCGGCGTCCAGACGGTGAGTGCCGGACCGGGCGGCGAGGCGGCCGCCGATGTGCGCCCGACCGTCATCCGCCTCGGCGCGTTCCTGAAGTACGCGGGCCTCGCCGGCTCGGGCGGCGAGGCGAAGGTCGCCATCACGGCCGGCGACGTTCTCGTGAACGGCGCGGTCGAGACTCGCCGCCGGCGGCAGCTCAAGAACGGCGACGTCGTGACGGTCGGCGGCGAGGCGGTCGTCGTCGATATGTCGGAGCCGGCGGCAGGCCCGTAGGGATGAAGCGCGCTGCGCCCCAATGCCCACCTCGCGAAGAACCGCGCGCTCCGTTCACGCCGGATGGGTATCATCCACCGCCTCAAAGGCCACGACGTTCGCCATCAACCGCCACAGCGACGTCACCGATGCACCACGGGCCCGGTTGGCGGCGCCGATCGCAAAAGCGTGGTCCCACTGCCGCCGGAGCGTGCGCCACGCATCGCGCACGGAGTTGCGGGCGTCGTAGATGTCCGTCGCTTCGGCCGTCACGCCGTTGAGTTCCACGATCCGGAAGTTCACGCCCGCCATGAAGTCCGCGACGGACGGCGTTCGCAGGTCGTAGCGGCCGATGTAGAAGCCCTCGAACGTCTTGCTGACGCGGTCGATCGCCGCCTCGAGCGCCGGCGTGTTCGCCCAGTTCCCATCGCGGAAGATCGCGCCGCGGGCGTGCGTGCCGATCTCGACCAGCGTCACGACCTCGCCGGCGCCTGGCACGTCGTGCAGCCGGGCGGCGTTCGCGGCGCGGTACGCGCGGGCCATGCACACCGCCCGCGCGTCCGCCAGGATGAGCGTGTCCAGCGTGCGGACCCCGTCGCCGACCAGCGTCGGCAGCACCTTCTCCGTGATCGAGAAGATCCGGCCGTGCGGCTCGTCCGGCCGGCGCACGTAGAACACGCCGAACTCCTGGCCCGGCGCGAACTCCTGCGCGATGACCGGTCCGTCGACGGCGGCCAGGTACGCCCCCGCCATATCCGCGTCGCGCACGATCCGCACACCCTGGCCCCGCTGGCCGACGTCCGGCTTGAGCACGATCGGATAGTCCAGGCCGTGCTCGGCCATGAACGCGCTGAGTTCCGCTTCCCGCTCGGCCGGGTCCGCGGCGGGCGCGATGCGGCGGTGCCGCGCGACCACGTCGCCGGCGGCGGCGAGGGCGAGCAGGATCGCGTGCTTTGACTCGCCGATGAAGCCGCCGTCCGGGATGCCGGGGTTCGCCGCGGTGAAGGTCGTCATGCCGCGGTGCTTCACGCCGAGCCAGAGGATCCAGGCGACGACGGGCGGATAGAACGCCCACGACGGCCAGAACTCCCAGCGCGTCCACCGTCGCCACAGACCGACGAGCTGTCGGCCGGCCCGCCATGTGCGGCCGGGATCGTGCGGCGGACGGTCGGCGGGCAGGTGGGCGGTCGAGCGATCGGGGGCGAGGCTGGCGTGCTCCGCCGCGATGCTCTGGGCGTCCTCCGCGCGGCTCGTCACGATCGCGCGAGGCGAGGAAGCGTGACGGGCGGGCCGAGGACGGCGGCGCACGCGGACCCGGGTCCGTGGCGCATCGCCACGGCGTCGCGGTCGACGGTGACGAGGGTTAGGCTGATCGTCCGGGCGTCCGGACGGTGCATGCACACGGAGTAGGCGCCCCGCTCCGGCACGTGGGACCGGTGGTACGCCTCCAGGCGGGCCATGGGCGTTGGGCCGGCCGACATGTTCGCCGACATGTTCGCCCGTTCCGGCGGCGCGGCGCTTGCCGAGACGGCTGGGTCGCCGGCGGACGACGACGATCCGGTGGTCGATCTTACGAGCCGTTCGAAAGCGGCCGCGCGAGCCGCGATGACGCCCGCCGCATCGAAGCCGGAGGAGCTGATCGGCGGCCGCACGGCGGCCCCGCGCAACACCGTGAGCCGCGTCCCGTCCCATGTCGCGCGCACGCGGTCGCCGGACGGGTCGAGGGCGATGATCTCGAAGGGCCGAAAGGCGCGTGGCGCGTCCGCGTCGCCGAGGCGCTCGACGACGGACGCGACGGAGCCGCACGTCATCAGCGCCAACACGAGCAGGCCGCGCGACGCGAGCGCCGCCTGCTCGTTCGCCTCCTCCTCGGCCAGCGCCGCGCGGCGGGCCGCGTCAGCCGCGTAGTGGTTGAGGAGGCCGACCGTGACGCCGTGGCCGTTCACGCCCAGCCAGCTGCCGCCGGCGACGCTGTCGCGCGGCGCGATGTACGGTACGTTTTGGCGCACGCTGACCGCGGGCGGAACCTCGGGCAGGCGCGATGGGCGCTCATCCCGGTTGAACCAGAGCGCGTAGCCGTCGGCCGGATCGTCGAGCCACGTCACGGTGCACATCGGGCGGACGTCAGGAGGGCGTGGCCACGAGGCCCGGCGCGTGGTGATGGCGGCGGTGGCTGAGCGTGGAGGGCGCGACGCCGAACCCGCGCGGCACGTCGATCGCCTGGTGGCGCAGGATCAGGGCGATCAGGGCGTAGTGGTGGACGGTGTGGCTGGCCAGGAACAGCAGCTCGCGGCCGACGTCAGAGGCGCAGCGGCCACGGATCGCCTCGGCCGTTGGCAGGCCGACCGCAGCATCCGCGGCGATCGCCGGCGTGTCGGCCGAGTCAACGGGATCCCACTCGTACGCGACGAAGACGGGACAGCCTACGTCGGCCGTGGTCAACGCCAGCAATGCGCGCCGCACGTCATCCAGCGCGTCCCGAGCCGCCGCGCGGTCCGTTTCAAGCGCCGCCTGGCGACCTCGCGCGTCGTAGTCGATCGCGCCGTCGCGCCAGCCGCCCAAAAAGCAGCGGTAGTGGTCGATGCAGTGCCGCAGGTGCGGCCCGACGCCGCTGTGGTAGATCGGCGGCGCGGTCCGAACGAACGCCCGATCATCGATCGCGTCGAGGACCGTGATGCCCTGCTGGACCAGCGCGATGTTCGCGGCGACGAGCGCGACGCGGTCGGTCATCCATCGTCTCCTCGATCGACCGGCACGAAGAGGGCCGACACCTTGCGATGCAGCTGCAGCGCCAACACCTTGCGATCGCCGTCGCTCAACCGGTCCGGACCGAGCGACAGCATAGCATCGATGCGCGAGAGGTGGAGCATCCCCCAGAAGTGCGGCGCGAACTCCGCGTCGCCCCACCAGCAGACGGCATCGCCGGCCGGCGCCTCGCCCGGCGGCGTCGCGTAGCGCAGCGCGCCATACGCCACCGGCAGCCGGAGCGCGGCGGCCGGTTCGAGGACGGGCGAGCGGAACGGCGAGACCGTCCGGCCGCTGGTCGTCGTGCCCTCGGGAAACACGACCAGCCCGTCGCCGCGCTCAACGACGGCCGCGATGGCGGCGTTCACGGCGCGCAGATCGCCGAAGTCGCGGCGGTTGATGAACAGCGTCCCGAGCCGCTCGGCCGCCCAACCGATGACGGGCCAGCCGGCCAGATCATGACGGGCCAGGAACACCGTCTCGAGCCGAGACCCGAGCACGAGGATGTCGATGTAGCTCAGGTGGTTCGTGACCAGCAGGTACGGCGCCTCTGGCAGCCGACCCACGACGGTTGTGTCGATGGCCAGCGTGCGCAGCACGAGCGCGCACCAGGCCTTGAACATCCCCTGCCGAAACCGCCGCGCGCGCGGCGTCGTCCGCCCGACGATCGCCTGGCCGACGACCAGCGCGCTGAACCCGGTCCCCGTCCATAGGCCGAGCGCGACCAGCCGGGCGATCGCCCGCGCGCGCCGCCAGCCGGCGCCGGCCCGCGCAACCAGCGGCCCGGTCGGCCGGCCGTTGTCGGCGACGTGCATCGCCTAGCCGCCGAACAGCTTGCGGCGCACGCGCTCTTCCATCTCCCGGATCGTGAGGATCGTCATGAAGTCGATCGTCTTGAAGGCGCGGTCGATGGCCGGCGGGCCGAGGATCTTGCAGCCGTTGTGCAGGTAGATCCGCATGAGTTGCGGCAGGTTGACCTCGGGCATCGTGGAGATCGAGTGCTCGGTGTCCACGACGCACGCGTGGCCCGGTTGCGGCTCGACGTGCCAGGCATCGTGGGCGTAGCCGTTCGCCTCGAGCCAGTCGAGCACGGCCAGCCCTTCCTCGGGATCCTGCGACGTGAGCGACGTGCAGCCGAACATGTGCTCGCAGCGGTTGTGCGTCAAGTAGTTGGCCAGACCCTTCCACAGCAGAAAGAGCACGCGTCCGGTGCGATGGTGGGCGGCGATGCACGCCCGCCCCGTCTCGGCGGCGATGGCGAGCAGATCGTCCGGCAGGGTCGTCAGATCGAACAGCGTGTTCGAGTACCAACCAAGGCCCGCGTCCGCCATCGCCCGGGTGTGCGCCCGGTACGTGCCGACCAGTTGGCCGGTCTCCGCGTCGGACACCATGAGATGGTGGCACCACGCATCGAACGGATCGCGGTCACGGCCGGTGGCGAACGACTCGGTGAGGCCCTCGCCCATCTCGAGGTTGAAGATCTGGAAGCGGAGCGCGAGCACGGCGTCCAGGTCCGCCTCGTCGCGCGCCCAGCGCACCGTGTACGGGCCGGCGCGCACCGCCTCCGGCGGGATGCGTTCGGGCTGAAACGGATAGGGCGGCGCGGCGGTCGGTGGCCCCGCGGAGCGGGGGAAGCCGGACACGAGCACGTCAGCTGTCCTTGGGGAGCGCGCTGGGGGGAGGCACTGCAACGCGACAGAAGACATTGTGCACCACGGCGGACGCGCCGAACGCATGCGCGCCGGATCCGTCCGCCGCCCGCCATTGCGCCGGGTCGGTGTAGACGATCGTCCAGCCCGCGCTGCTCTCCGCGCCGAGGACCGGCAGCTCGATGGGCCGCCCGGCCCACCCCGCCGCGACCACCGGGTCGATCGGCGCACCGTCGGCGCCGGCGAT
>JBDTSC010000179.1:0-7770 GCA_039931375.1 Ardenticatenales bacterium | reverse complement strand
GCTTGCGCATCCGCGCCCGCCAACGGGTCCCTCGCCCACGACGTGGGAGAGGGACCGGCTGCGCCCGTTCAGGGCGCAGCCAGGGTGAGGGCGAGCCGCACGCAGGCGCCGAGCTGCAGCTGTCGACGTGCGCGCCGCCTCTATCCCCTCACCCCCCACCGCGTTAATTCCGTCAACCGCACGGCGCCTCCCGCGCCCATCGATTCGAGGTGACGGACATGACCGCCACGCGGGGTTGGCTTTGCTTTGGATTGGGCACCGGGCTTGCACTGGCCGCGCCCGCGCGATCGGTCGCCATACAGCCCAACATCGTCTTCATCATGGCCGACGACCTCGATGTCGACCTCGGCTCGATGGCGGCCGAGTACGCGCCCAACATCCACCGCCTCATCGCCGACGAGGGCGTGACGCTCGACCGCTACTACGTGAGCGACTCGCTGTGCTGTCCGTCGCGCACGACGTACCTGCGCGGGCAGTACACGCACAACCACGGCGTCTTCACGAACGGCGGTGACAGCGGCGGCTACGCCCAGCTGCGCGCCCGCGACCTCGAGACGTCGACGCTGGCGACGTGGCTGACGGCGGCGGGGTACCGCACCGGGCTGTTCGGCAAGTACATCAACGGCTACCCGTTGGACGACGATCCGACGCACGTGCCGCCCGGTTGGTCCGACTTCGTCAGCCCGGCGGCCGGCAACGCCTATGGCTCGTACAACTACACCCTGAACGACAACGGCACGCTCGTGGCGCACGGCCGCGCGGCGGACGACTACATCACCGACGTGATCGCCGGCGAGGCGGACGACTTCATCGCCCAGAGCGCCAAAGGCGACGCGCCGTTCTTCGCCTTCGTCGTCCCGTACGCCCCACACGTCCCGGCCGTGCCCGCGCCCCGCCACGCGGCGCTGTTCCCCGACCTCGTCGTCCCGCGCACCGCGTCCTACAACGAGGCCGATGTCAGCGACAAGCCGGCCGCGATCGCCGATCGGCCGCTGCTGAACGCACGGCAGATGACGGCCGGCGACGACTTGTACCGGATGCGCATCCAGTCCATGCAGGCCGTCGATGAGCTCGTCGCCCGCCTCGTCGGCACGCTGGAGGCCACGGGGGAGCTGGCGAACACGCTGGTCGTGTTCACGTCGGACAACGGCTTCCACATCGGCCAGCACCGCCTGCCGCGCGGCAAGACGACGGCCTACGAAGAGGACATCCACGTCCCGTTCTACGCCCGCGGCCCCGGCATCGCCCAGGCAACCCACGTCGCCGGCACCCTCATCGGCAACGTCGACATCGCCCCGACCCTGGCCACGATCGCTGGCGCCGCCGTCCCGTCGTTCGTCGACGGGCGGTCGTTCGCCGGCTACCTGACGGGGGATGTCGATACGATCACCCAGGCGAGCCCGTGGCGGCAAGGCTATCTGATCGAGCAGTACCCGTTCGCGGACGAGCGCGGCGCCGTGACGCCGCCCGCCAACGCGGACCGCGGCGGCCTCCTCGAGCCGCCGGACGACGTGGACGAGGGGCCGTACTTCCGCGCCCGGGCCGGCGCGGCGGTCGCGGGGGAAGGCGAGGCGCCGATCGCGACGTACATCGCGCTGCGGACGGACCGCTATACGTATGTGGAGTACGAGAGCGGGGAGCGGGAGTTGTACGACAATGTGAACGATCCGCAGCAGCTGACGAACATCGCGGCGAGTGGCGATCCATTGCTGTTGGAGTCGCTGGCGACGTACGCGCCGCTGCTGCATGCGTGTCATGGCCAAGCGTGTCGATCCATCGAGACGACCGTCGGCATGGTGATCGACTTCATCGACACGCCCACGCCGACGGTGACGGCAACTCCCGCGCCGACGGAGACGACCGCCCCGCTGCGCGTCTGGCTGCCGATCGCGAGCAACGGTGCGGTGACGGCGGGGGCATTCGGCGCGTCCGGCAAGTTCTTGTGGCGGCGCTGAGGACCCCGCGGGTTGCCCTCACCCTGCTCTCGCCCTGAACGGGCGAGAGCTGTCCCTCTCCCACGTCGTGGGCGAGGGACTCGTTGGCGGGCGCTGATGCGCAAGCTGAAGGGTCTCGATCGAACAAGTCGGCCCCAACGACTGTCGAGGTGCTCCAGCACCCCGGCTTGCGCATGGTGACCCGCCAACGAGTCCTTCTCCCACCCCGTGGGAGAAGGACAGCTTTCGCCCGTCCAGGGCGAAAGCAGGATGAGGGCTCCCCCTCCCGATTGACCCGTTCCCCATTTCGCAGACAATGCCCCAGCGGCACAACGGGCCCGATCATGCCCGGCCGCCCGCTCGGTTGGCGCCGACGCGCTGGCGGCTTCCCGCTTCATCAGGACGATGTCTCTTATGGAACTGATTCCCGGAATCCCCGGCTTCGGCTATGCGGACCTCCACGACGCCGCGCGCTTGCGCGACCTGTACGAGCACTTCCTGGCCACGCTCCGCGCCGCGGACGCGGCCCTCGCCGATCGCTACGACGCGTGGCGCGCCGACCCCGACGCGCTAGGCCCCGTCGAGACGTCGACGATCCTCACGGACGTCGCGCCCCACGTCTCGGCCTACGTGGCCACGCTGTTCGGCGTGACGGACGAGCGCCGCATCCTCCACGACGCGATCCATGCGGACGACCCCGTCTTCCGCTTCAAGGTCGATCTCGTCCGCCGACGCGCCACGGGCCGCGGCAAGGCCGCCGTCGCGCCCGAGGCGGACGTCGCCGCGGCGGCGGAGCGGGCGATGGCGGCGCTGCGCTCCGACGCGCGTTGGCCGTTCGCGCCGGCGGGCGGTGTCGTCGTGCCCAGCGGCGACCTCGAGGGCGAGACCGCGCGGTTCGCGTGCCTCCTGCTCGACGCCGAGGCGTTCGGCAAGGCGAACGGGGCGGACACGCCGCTGCCCGCGCCGATGGCCGAGTCGGTGGCCGCGATGCGCGTTGCGCTCGGAGCACCGGACGAGGACGCCTCCGCGACCGTCGCCCGCGCCCTGGCCCACGTCATCGCGTGGTGCGCCGTGCGCGTGCACGATGCGGCCGGGCATCCGGACACGGCCGGCTGGGTCAGCTTCAAGACGCCCGAGCCGATCGACTACGACGCGCTCGTGCGGGTCGAGCGGCCGCGGGCGGACGTGCCGGAGATCCTCGAGGGGCCCCAGGACACGCGCCGGCGGCGGGACGGGTTCGCGCTGACCGACGGGCGGATGGACCGGCGGCACGTGTTGGGCGAGGTCCACTACTGCGTGTACTGCCACGAGCGAGACAAGGACAGCTGCAGCAAGGGCTTCCCGACGCCGGACGGCGGCTTCAAGAGCAACCCGCTCGGCATCGTCCTGGACGGCTGCCCGCTGGACGAGAAGATCGGCGAGGCGCACGCGATGATGCGCGATGGCGACGCGCTGGCGGCGCTCGCGCTCGTGACGGTGGACAACCCGATGTGCCCGGGCACGGGCCATCGGATCTGCAACAACTGCATGAAGGGCTGCATCTATCAGACGCAGGACCCGGTGAACATCCCCGAGATCGAGACGGGCGTCCTGACGGACGTGCTGCGGCTGCGCTGGGGCGTCGAGATCTACGGGCTGCTGACGCGTTGGAACCCGCTGAACGTGCGGCGGCCCTACCCGCGGGCGTACCGCGGCCGCAACGTGATGGTCGTAGGCCTCGGCCCGGCGGGCTACACGCTGGCGCACCACCTGCTCAACGAGGGCTTCGGCGTGGTGGGCATCGACGGGCTGAAGATCGAGCCGCTGGATGTCGCGCTCGTCGGCGACCCGGCCAAGGGCGTCGCGCCGGCGCCGATCGAGCGGTGGGACGCCATCTACAAGGGCTTGGGCGAGCGGATTCTCGAAGGCTTCGGCGGCGTGTCGGAGTACGGCATCACGGTGCGCTGGGACAAGAACTTCCTCACGCTCCTGCACCTCACGCTGGCGCGGCGCGACAAGCTGCGGATCTTCGACGGCGTGCGCTTCGGCGGCACGCTGACGGCCGCGGACACCTGGGATCTCGGCTTCGACCACATCGCCATCGCCGCCGGGGCGGGCAAGCCGACCGTCATCGAGATGGGCAACAACCTCTCGCGCGGCATCCGCAAGGCCAGCGACTTCCTGATGGCCCTCCAATTGACCGGCGCCGCCAAGCGCGACTCGCTGGCGAACCTGCAGGTGCGGCTGCCCGGCGTCGTCATCGGCGGCGGATTGACGGCCATCGACACGGCGACCGAGCTGCTGGCGTACTACCCGGTGCAGGTCGAGAAGATGCTGGACCGCGTCGAGGCGATGGCCGCCGATGGCGCCGAGCCGCGGCTCTGGTCGCGCATGGACGCCGAGGAGAAGGACGTCCTCGAGGAGTTCCTGGCCCACGGCCGCGCGATCCGCGCCGAGCGCGCCCGCGCCGCCGCGGCCGGGCAGGCCCCCGACTTCGTGCCGCTGCTGCGCCAGTGGGGCGGCGTGACGCTGGCCTACCGCAAGAGCATGGCCGATTCGCCCGCGTATCGCCTGAACCACGAAGAGGTGGCCAAGGCGCTCGAGGAGGGCATTCAGATCGCGGAGTGCATGGACCCCGAGGACGCGCAGCTGGACGCGTTCGGCGCCGTGGCGTCCCTCCGCTTCCGCGTCCAGGCGCTCGTCGACGGGCGCTGGGCGGCGACGGAGCGGACGGTGACGTTGCCGGCGCGCAGCGTGATGGTGGCGGCGGGCACGGTGCCGAACATCGGCTACGCCAAGGAGCATCCGGGCGTGCTCGGGTTGGACGCGCGCGGCCGCTTCTTCAAGGGCCACCGGGCGGAGCGCGGCGCGGACGGGCGCTGGCACCCCGTGCCGGCCGAGGGCGCACCGGACGCGTTCTTCACCTCGTATGACGATGACGGCCGCTTGATCTCGTTCTACGGCGACAACCACCCGACGTTCGCCGGCAACGTCGTCAAGGCGATGGCGTCCGCCAAATTCGGCTTCCCGCACGTCGCCGCCCTGTTCGAGGACGACGACGCCGATCAGACGGCCGCCGACCAGCCGGCGCGCGAGGCGGACTTCCACGCCTTCGCCGACCGCCTGACGGACGCCCTCGAGGCGCGCGTCCACGCCGTGAACCGACTGACCGAGACGATCGTCGAGGTGATCGTGCGGGCGCCGATGGCGGCCCGGCAGTTTCACCCGGGGCAGTTTTACCGCCTGCAGAGCTACGAGAGCACGAGCCCGGTCGTGGCCGGCACCCGCCTCACAATGGAGGGCATCGCCCTCACGGGCGCCTGGGTCGATCCGGACGCCGGCCTGCTGTCGCTGATCATCCTCGAGATGGGCGCCTCGAGCCGTCTGTGCGCCCAGCTGGCGCCGGGCACGAAGGTGGTCGTGATGGGCCCGACGGGCGCGCCGACGGAGATTCCGCAAGGCGAGAGCGTGCTGCTGGCCGGCGGCGGCCTCGGCAACGCGGTGCTCTTCTCGATCGCCGAGGCGATGCGCCGCGCCGGTAACCGCGTCGTCTACTTCGCCGGCTACAAGCGCGGCGAGGACCTATTCAAGCGCGAGGAGGTCGAGGAGGCGACCGATCAGGTCATCTGGTCGACGGACAGCGGCGCCGAGATCGTCCCGTCGCGGCCCCAAGACGTGCACTTCCGCGGCAACATCGTCCAGGCGATGCTCGCCTACGGCGAGGGCCGGCTGACGGAGCCCGTCGTGCCGCTGTCCACGATCGACCGGATCATCGCGATCGGTTCGGACCGGATGATGCGTGCCGTCAAGGACGCCCGCCGCGGCGTGCTGGCGCCGCACCTGGTCAAGGACCCGCTGGCGATCGGCAGCATCAACTCGCCGATGCAGTGCATGATGAAGGAGGTCTGCGCGCAGTGCCTCCAAAAGCACGTCGACCCGGTCACGGGCATGGAGTCCTTCGTCTTCAGCTGCGTCAACCAGGACCAGCGCCTCGACGACGTCGACTTCGACAACCTGGCGGCACGCCTGCGGGTGAACACGGTGCAGGAGAAGGTAGCGAACATGTGGTTGGATCATCTGTTGGCGTTGCAGGGCGCGGCAGGATAATCGGCCGAGGTATCGAGCACCGGCCCGGTCACCGTCACCGATCGTCAATTTTCGGTAGGGGCGAAGCATTCGTCCGACGAATGCTTCGCCCCTACGCGGCCTTCCACACCGCCGGAATCGCCAACGCCACCCCCGCCAACACCGCCGCCATCGCCCCCCCGACCAGAAACGTCTGCGCCGCCCCCACGTGTTCGGTGGACCAGCCGGCCGCGGCGAACGCGATCGGGATGGCGATGAAGCCGGCCAACTGATCGAGGCTGGCGGCGCGGCCGAGCTTGTCGGCCGGGATGAGGTCCTGCAGCAGGCCCGTCCACGCCAGCCCGGTCAGCTCGAGCGCAAATCCATTGACCAACGCCGCCGCGGCCAGGACGGGCAGCGGCACGGGCAGCCCGTACAGCGTGAGCATCAAGGCCGCGACCGCCAGGCCGCCGTACATCACGCGTCCGCGGTGGGGCAGTCGGTCGTGTCGGCCGCCCCACAGGCTGCCCAATACGAAGCCGATCGGGAAGAACGCCAAGAGGAACCCAAGCACGCGCGGGTCCTTGTCGAACCGATCGGCCACCAGGAACGGCATCGCCACGAGGAACGGGCCGACCAGGCAGGCGGCCGCGAGCGCGTTCACCAGGATGCCGGTGCGGATGATCGGCGACCCGGCCACGGCCGCGAAGCCGTCGCGAACGTCGGCGAGCATGCCGCGGGGCGGGGCCGCGTTGGCGTCTGGGGACGGCGCCGCCTCGTCGCCCGCGTCGCGCCGCGCGGCCCGGCGCAGCAGCGGCACGAGCAGCGCGGCGGCGAGGACGAACGAGATCCCGTTGATCGTCAGCCCGAGCTTCACGCCGCCGGCCGCCACGATCAGGCCGCCGATGACCGGCCCGACGACGCGGCCGAGCTGGAAGCTCATGCTGGTCAGCGCGTTCGCGCTCGGCAGGTCGGCCTCGTCGACGAGCTCGGGCACGAGCGCGAAGTAGGCGGGGTTGAAGAACGCGTCCGCGATCCCGAACAGGAGCCCTAGGGCGTAGATCGGCCACAGCGTCAGGTGACCCGCGTACGCCCACGCCGCCACGCCCAGCACCGCCACGGCGCGCAGCACGTCGCTGGCCAGCATCACCGCCAGCCGCGGCACCCGGTCGACGACGGCGCCGCCGATGATCGTGAAGACGGCCGTCGGCAGGAACGTGACGATCAGCACCGCCCCCATGACCGCGGCCGACCCCGTCACCTCGAGCACCCACCACGCCAGGACGATCTCGTAGACGTAGTCGCCGATGCGCGAGAGCGTCTGCCCGGTCCACAGCAGCGCGAATCGGCGGTTGCGAAGCGCGCGCAGGGCACGAAGAGCGCCGCGGCCGGACGGCGGAGCATCGTCGATGGCGACGTCGTCCGCCGCGCCGGCGGCAGGGCTGGCCGCGCCGGCGCGCCGCGCCATCGACGCCAGCACGGCGCCGATGACGACCAAGACGGCGACCTGAACGCGCGGGTCGCTCAACGGTCCGGATGCTGCCTCGTACGCGATGCTGGCGCTGACGCCGTCCATACGCGGGCCCCCTTTAATTGGAACATGCCATCAGCGGGCCGGTGGGGTCGCAAGTTTGGCGCACGGGGACGATGCCGTCAACGGGCCGCGCCGCGGGTCCGCTCGGATGCCCCGCGCGGTCGACGCGGATCCGGACCACGGGGTATGGTGCGAGCGCGACGCGGACGCCGGCGCCGACGCCGATCCGGCACGTCGCCCGCGGGACCGCGCCCCGTC
>JBDTSC010000178.1:0-7837 GCA_039931375.1 Ardenticatenales bacterium | reverse complement strand
GCGGCGCGCAGCGGGCCGCGGTCGACGACGGCGCCGGTCGCGATGGCGCGGAACTCGATGCCCGCGCTGCGCGCGAGGTCCGCCTCCATGCCGCCCGAACGGCCATACCACTTCACGGCGCTAACCCGCGAGCCCAGCGCGTCGCGCACGGTAAGCGCGGGATACACGTGACCGGCGGTTCCACCACCGGAAATCCACAAGACCATACGGCGTCACCTTGGTTGGGTCGACGCGCTGCGAGATCGCGACCAGGAGCCCGATCCCGACCAGCGTCGTCGTCAGGCTCGAACCGCCCGACGAGATGAACGGGAGCGGCACGCCGGTGAACGGGATGAGGCGCGTGACGACCATCATGTGCACCAACGCCTGGCTGACGATCCACCACGTCACGCCCAGCGCCGCCAACTTGGCGAACGGATCCGGCGCGCCGCGGGCGATCCGGATGCCGCGCCAGGCGATGATCGCGAACAGCGTGACCACCAGCAGGCACCCCAGGACGCCCGTCTCCTCGCCGATGACGGCGAAGACGCTGTCCGTCGCGCCCGTGTCCAGCGGCATGAAGTGCTTGTACTGCCCGTTGCCGAGGCCGACGCCGAACCAGCCGCCGCGCAGGACGGCCTTCTCCACCAGGTTCGGCTGCCAGTTCGCGTTGTCCGCCAGGTCGTTGGCGTTCATGAAGCCCATGACGCGGCTGACGCGGTAGTCCGCCATGATCAGCGCGCCGGACAGGACGACGATCGCGATCGAGCCGCTGAGCAGCATTTGGTCGATCCGCGCGCCGGCGGCCACGAGCATGGCGCTGGCGATGCCCAGGACCAGGATGGCGGTCGAGAAGTTCGGCTGCAGGATGATCAGGCCGCACACCAGGCTGACCAGCAGGATGAACGGCACGAGGCCCATCGCGAACTGGCGGATCTCCTGCGGCCGGCCCGACAGCCAGTCGGCGATGTAGATAACGACGATCAGCTTGGCCAGCTCGCCCGGCTGGACCGAGCCGCCGAACAGCCAGCGCGTGCTGCCGTGGACCCGCTGCCCGATGAGCAGCACGAGCACGAGCAGGCCGATGAGCCCGAGGAACAGAATCGGCGACCAGCGCTGGATGAGACGGTAGTCGCCGATCGTCGCTACGACGCCGGCCGCGGTGATCCCGACGACCGACCACATCAGGTGGCTCTGCAGCGCGTGGCTGTCGGCCGCGGTGAACACGGCCAGGATGCCCACCAGCAGCAGCCCGCCGACGGCCGCGATCAGCGGCACGTCGCGCTGCCGCTTCGGTCGCGCCGGCGCCGTCAACGGTGCGCCGCTTTGCGACGCGCCAGCGCCGGCCGCCGGCCCCACCGGCCCCACCGTCCCCGCGGCGCCGCGCATGGCGTCGCTCACGCCGCGACCCACGCGTCGGTGCGCGACGCCAGCACCCAGCCCGTCGCGGCCGCCCGATACGCCGCGTCGTCGGGCCCGCCGCCCGTCCCGAGCGGCGTCCAGACGACAGCGTCGCCGACGTGCGCCAGCCGCGCCGCCGCCTGCACGGCGTCCGTCGTGTCCGCGCAGCGCACGATGATCACGCCGCCTCCCACCTGCCCGAGCGCCTCGGCGTACCGCGGTGCGTGCTTCCCGAAGAGCAGCACGTAGCGCGCCTTGCCGGCGCACGCCCGCGCCCAGCCGCTGAGCGCCGTACCCGCGGGCTCCGCGTCCGCGGCGACGATCGGCAGGACCATGCCCGGCCACGGCCGCAGCCGCGCCATCGCCTGCGCCGGAGTCGCCGCGCTCTCGGCCACGAGCCACGTCACGCCATCGCGCAGCCCGAGGGTATCGACCATCTTCAGCCCGTGCGCGCTGCGCGCTTCAACGACGGTGTCGTTCACGATCGAGCTCCCTTGGCGGTGCGGGTTCCCCGGACGGGGGCATGCGTGCACGGATCGGCGCCGGAGGCGTGGTCGCGGCCGACCTTGAGATCGGTGGATCGGCGGCGGTTTCCCTCGATCATCGTCAGACCCCCCACGTCGCGTAGTAGACGAACCCGACGGCCACCGCCGCGCCGAGTGCGCCGGCGAGCCAGAAGCGGCGCGTGACGGCGGTCTCGTGCATGCCGAGCAGCTCGAAGTGGTGGTGCAGCGGCGCCATGCGGAAGAACCGCTTGCCGCCGGTCCACTTGAAGTAGCCGATCTGGATGATGTCGCTGAGAACCTCGGCGACGTAGACGATGCCGATGACGGGCAACAGCAGCCACGTGCCGGTGGCAAGCGCGATCGTCGCGAGCGCGCCGCCGAGGGCCATGGAGGTGACGTTGCCCATGAAGACGCGGGCGGGGTAGCGGTTGTGGACGAGGAAGCCGAGGCAGGCGCCGGCGATGACGAAGGAGAGCAGGGCGAGCGGTATCGACCAGGAGGAACCCGGAAGCGGACCAGCGAATCCGATCGTCTCAGGCAGGCGGAATACGATGAGCCCCAAGGCGAAGAACGCCATGGCGCCAAGGCCGGCCGCAAGGCCGTCCAGACCGTCGCTGAGGTTGACGCCGTTCACGGTTCCCACGATCACGAGAGCGGCAGCTGCGATCCATGCGGGCAGTCCGACCGCTGCTACAACGGATGCTGGAAGCATCGCCCAGCTCGAGAGCAGCGGGGGGGCGGCGATCGTAGGCCCCCAGGAATTCGTCCCGCCCATGCCTGATGCTAGGAACCGGTCGACGCCGGCAATCGGCGACAATGCATATGCGATGCCCGCCGCCAGAACCACCTGGAGCAAGAGCGCGCGACGTGCCGAGAGTCCGATCCCGATCGCGCGTGCCCGCCCTTTGCGTGCGAGGCCCTGCCAGTCGTCGAGTAGACCGATCGCGCCAAAGGCGGCGGTCGCGACGAAGACGGTTGTGAACGCCCGCGCGAGCGTACTCGCCAAGTACTGCTGAACGGCGACCAGGTTTGCGATTTCGCCGATCCGCGAAGCGATCCGGTGATGGCTCCACAATCCTGTGGCGGCTCCAGCCACGAGGATGAGGAGGACGATCCCCAGGCCCCCCATCGTCGGCGTGCCCGCCTTGCCCTGATGCTTTGGGCCGTCCTCGCGAATCGCCTTGCCCAGCTGTCGCCGCTTTAGCCACCCGATGAGCGGCCATGTCGCCAGCGCACTGGAGACGAACCCAACGACTAGGGACGTCGCCATCGGCCCGATGAGGGGCAGTTGGTCGCTCATTGATTCGCCCCCGCCTTGTCCGCCCGCACCCCGAGCGCGTCCGCCACGACCTCCGCCACCTCGGCGAAGATCGGCGCCGCCACGCGGCTGCCCAGCTCGCCCGTCGGGCGGTCGAGCTTGACCAGGATCACGGCGCGCGGCTGGCTGACCGGGAAGAAACCGCAGAAGCTGGCGATCAGGTCCTTCTCGCCGTCGCCGTCGCTGTCGGGCAGCTCGCTCGTGCCGGTCTTGCCGCCGGACGTGTAGCGCGACAGCTCGGCCGCCTTGGCGGTGGACTCGACGACGCTCTCCATCATCGTGCGCAGCGTGCGCGCGGTGGCGGCGGATACGATCTGGCCGGCCGTGCGCGGCGGCAGGTCCTGCGGGTCCGCGCCGTCCGGGCGCACCTGGCGGACCAGGCGCGGCGTCATCCGCCGGCCGTCGTTCGCCAGCGTCGCGATCGCGGCGGCCATCTGCATCGGCGTCACGTCCATGCCCTGGCCGAACGCGTTGTAGGCGAAGTTGCTGGCCACCCAGCCGTCCGCGCCGGGCTGCACGATCGAGCCGGGCGCCTCGCCCGCCTCGTCGATCCCGGTCGCGTGCCCGAGGCCGAACGCGTCGAGCCCGCGGTAGAACGCTGTACTGCCGAGCGTATCGGCTACGTGCACCGCGCCGACGTTCAACGAAAGCTGGAGCATCTGCCACATCGTCGACGGGCCGTGCGCCACATAGTCCTGGTTGGGGATCGTCACACCGTGGACGAACACCGTGCCCGTGTCGTCGTACGTTGAGTCGGGCGAGAGGACGCCGCCGTCGATCGCCGCCGCCAGGCTGATCGGCTTGAGCACGCTGCCGGGCGGGTAGTACGCGCCGATCGCCGGGTCGATGTAGCGGTTCACGTCGGCCGCGCCGAAGTTGTTCGGGTCGTAGCCGGGGTAGCTGACGGACGCCAGGATGTCGCCCGTCGACGGCTCGAGGACGATCACCGTCCCGCCCGTCGCGTCCTGCTTGCCGATGTGGTCGGCCAGGATCCGCCACGTGGCCATCTGGATGTCGCGATCGATCGTCAGCACGAGGTCCGCCCCGTCGCGCGGCGGGACGTAGGCGCGCGGGTCCGTCCCGAACGGGCCGGGCGTGTGGCCCAGCGCGCCGGTCAGGATCTCCTGGTACTGCGCCTCCAGCCCGTACTCGCCGTGCCCGTCCGCGTCGACGAAGCCCGTCAGGTGGCCGGCGGCCTCGCCGAGGGCGTAGTGGCGGCTCGGAAGGGGGCGCACTACGATCGCGCCGTCCGGCGCAAGCGCCTTCACCGCCTCGGCGTCGGCGGGCATCGCGTACGTGAAGAGCGTCACCCACTGGACGGCGGGGTTGTCGAGCTGCAAGCGCGCAAAGTCGGCGCGGGCGCCCAGGTAGGGGGCGGCGGCCGCCAGGAACGACGCCGGATCCGGCAGCTTGTCCTTCTCGAGGATCACCTCGTAGCGATCGTAGCTGGCCGTGGCGATCAAGCGGCCGCGCCGATCCCAGAACGAACCGCGCTGCGGCAGCACCTCCGTGCTCGGCTCCCAGCTGGCGGCGCGCGCGGAGGACGGCGGGCGGGCGCTCAGGAGCACGACGCGCGTCGCCACGACGCCAAGGCCCGCCAGCAAGGCGAGCCCGAGCCACGGCAGCCGCGGGTAGTCGACGCGGCCCCTCATGGGCCGTCCTCCAACGCCTGCCAAAGGCTGAGCGGGATCGTCGAGAGGGACGGCTCCACTTCTGGCACCGCGATCGCGGCCGGCGGCACGACGAGCTCGAGCGGGCTGCGGCGGCCGGGCGACGCGAGCGGATCGCCTACGGTCGCGTCGCCGTTCGTCACGACCGTCACGACCTCGACATCGTCCTCGTCGATCTCGGCGAAGCCGAGGGCATGGGCCCGCTCGGCCAGGCGCAGCGGGTCCGTCGCTTCCGCCAGCGCCACGCGGGCGGCGGCGCGCCGCATCAGCAGCGCATCCCGCGCATCGAGCGCGCGGGCGATCTCGCGGCCGGTGTCGGCGACGGAGTTCGCCTGGCGGACCCACAGCAGACCGGCCATCGTGAACACGACGACGGCCACCAGGATCGTCGGCGCGAGCGCCGCGACCGGCGGGCGGCGGTCGAGGTACGGGGACGCGTCGGCGCGCGCCGCGAGACGCCGCGGGGCGCGCAGCGCCGAGGCGGCGATCGCGAGCCGCCCGGTCGGACGCTCGCTCAGGCGGGCGCTCAGGCCCTCTGTCAGGCCCTCTGTCAGTCGCTCTGTCGGGCGCACGGCGGCGCGATCCTCGTTCATGCCGCCGCCTCCACGAGCCGCTCCGCCACGCGCAGCCGGGCGCTGCGGGCGCGCGGGTTCGCCGCGCACTCGTCGTCGGAGGGCGTGACGGGCCGGCGGGTGATCAAGCTGACGATCGGTTGGCCGCCGCACACGCACAGCGGTAGCTCGGGCGGGCACGTGCAGCCCGACGCGGCGGCCTTGAAGGCGGTCTTGACGATGCGGTCTTCGAGCGAGTGGAACGAGATCACGCCCAGCCGACCACCGGGCGCCAGGTGGTCGATCGCCGCGGGCACGGCGCGCTCGGCGGCCTCCAGTTCGGCGTTCACGGCGATGCGCAGCGCCTGGAACGTCCGCGTCGCCGGGTGGATCGGCCGCCGGCCACGAGCCGGCCGCACGACGCGCGCGATCACGTCGGCCAGGGCGCGCGTCGTGGTCAGCGGGCGGGCGGCGGCGATGGCGCGGGCGATCCGGCGGCTGGCCGGCTCCTCGCCGAAGCGCCAGATCAGGTTCGCCAGCGCGCCCTCGTCCAGGTCGTTCACCAGGTCCGCGGCCGTCGCGTCGGCGTCGGGGCCGAGGCGCATGTCGAGCGGGCCGTCCGTTTGGAAGGACAGGCCGCGCGCCGGATCGTCCAGCTGATCGGACGAGATGCCGAGGTCGAACAGGATGCCCGCGCACGGCGGCCAGCCCGCCGCGAGCACGTGCCGGCCGAGGTCGGCGATGTTGCCCTCGACCAGCACGAGCCGCTCGCCGAAGCCCGCGAGCCGGTCGCGGACGCGCGCCAGGGCCGCCGGGTCGCGGTCGATGCCGAGCAGGCGGCCGTCCGGCGCGCTGCGCTCGAGGATCGCCGCCGCGTGGCCGCCGCCGCCGATCGTGCCGTCCAGCCAGTGGCCGCCCGGCCCGACGGCCAGGAGGTCGAGGACCTCGGCCAGCAGGACCGGCGCGTGGCGCGTCGTCATGGCGCGTCGCCGCGCATCGCGTTCAGATCGACCGCGGCCAGGTTCGACTCGACCCGCTCGATCACGTCCAGCGCCCGCTTGCGCCAGCCCTCGGCGTTCCAGAGCTCGATCCACTCGCCCATCCCCAGCACGGCGACGGAGCCGCCAAAGCTTAGATCGGCGTGTTCCCGCAGGTGCGTGGGGAGCAGGACGCGTCCCTGGCGGTCCGGCGTCTCGCGGGCGCCCGTGCGCAGGAAGCGCATGACGTCCACCGCGCCGGCGCCCGTGGTCAGCTGGGCCTCGAGGCGGGCGCGCTGGGCGGGCCAACTGGACAAGGGGAACAGCCACAGGCACATCCCCGACAGGCCGCGGATCATGTGCAGGCCATCGTCGAACGCCGCGCGGAAGGGCTTCGGGATGATCACCCGGCCCTTCTCGTCCACGCTGCACCGCAGTTCGCCGTCCAGGCCCCAGTCGGTCACGCGAGCACCACTCCCCATTGCGCGCGGTGGCTTGGCTGAATTGGGCATCGTTCATCCACGATTCACCACAATTCTCCACCACGCACGATCTTACCATAACGCGTACCCACTCCACAAGGCCCCGGACCCAAACTTTAAGGTTTAGTTGTCCACACCCCCTCAGGCGGCCGCGGAACCGGCGTCCCCTCTGTCGATTCGGATCGCAGGCTGTCGCGCGCGTGTCGCAAACGCGTTGACAGGCGGCCGCGGATGGGTATACTTTCGCGTGACTAGAATGCATGTTCTATGTCCTTCTGGTCATCGTAATCGCTCCGTCACCCACGACAATCACTTTTGGAGGAAGACATGTACCAACGCGTTGTCATCGTGGGCAATCTCGGCCGTGATCCCGAGATGCGCTACACCGCCAACGGCACCCCCGTGTGCAACTTCACGGTCGCCACGAACCGCCGCTGGACCGATCAGGATGGGTCATCGCAGGAAGAGACCACGTGGTTCCGGGTCAGCGTGTTCGGCCGGCAAGCGGAGATCTGCAACCAGTACCTCTCCAAGGGGCGCATGGTCCTGTGCGACGGCGACATCCGAACGAACACGTACACGGACCAGAGCGGTGCGGAACGGAACGGCTGGGAGCTGCGCGCCCATACGATCAAGTTCCTCGGCGGCGCCGGTGACCGCGGCCCGGCCGGCGCCTTCGACGATGCGAGCGCTGGGCAGGGCGGCGGCCACGTGGCGGAGGACGACATCCCGTTCTGATCGACCACATGTCCCACGCGCCGCCCGCGGGCGGCGACCGGTGTGGAAGACGCGGGCTTGAAGAGAAGCATCCGGCCGCACCGCTCGCGGCGCGGCCGGATGCGACACCGTCAGCCGGGACCCGAACATGCAAAGGCCGTGCCACGCCGGGCACGGCCTTTGTTTGGGTTCGGATCATCCCGATCGGGCTGCGCCCGACAGAGGTGCTGAGCGCG
>JBDTSC010000177.1:0-7936 GCA_039931375.1 Ardenticatenales bacterium | reverse complement strand
CTCGGCCCTGCGGCTCTGCACGCCCTCCCAACCTGCCTTCCCTCCTTGGACGCAGCTTGATCCGATCGCCCTGGCGTTAGAACGACAGGTCGCCTCTTCAGACGGTCGCTTAGATCGACGGGGCTCGGAGCGGTGCGGACGATTCTAGGCGGGCCGGCGTCGCCCCCTCGCCCCGCCAGCCCACAACGGCCGCCTGACGACCCGTGCGCCCGCCCTGCGCCCGGTGCGAGAACCACGTCCCGGCGTCGCCGGCCGTCGAGACGTCGGCGACCGCGACGCGGTCGGGCGCGACGCCCGCATCGACCAGTTGGTCGCGGTTCGCGAGCGCGAGATCGAACGTCATCGCGCCGTCCCGCTCCCGCAGCCAGCGCGCCGCCGCGCCCGGCGACGCGGCGGCCGCCGCCTCGCGCACCTCCGCGCCGACGGCGTAGTCGTCCGCCCCGATCGCGGGGCCGATGGCGGCACGAACGTCCGCTGGTCGTGTGCCGAGCGCCGCCATCGACCGCACCGCCGCGCCCACCGCGCCCGCGACGGTGCCGCGCCACCCGGCGTGGACGGCGGCGCATACGCGGCGGACGGGATCGGCCAGCAGGATCGGGACGCAGTCGGCCGTCAGGATGGCCAGCAAGACGTCCGCGTCCGCGCACGCGAGCGCGTCGGCGCCGGGAATGGACGTTGCGGTCGACGTCGCCCCGCGCCCACGATCGTCCGCGCCGACCGTGCCGCACACCGCGCCGTGCACCTGCGCCGCGAAGACGAATGCGTCGGGCGCCGCCCGCAATGCGCGCGCCAGCCGCGCCCGATTGGCCAGCACGACCTTCGCGTCGTCGCCGACGTGAAGGCCGAGGTTGAGCGAGTCGAACGGCGGCGCGCTGACGCCGCCGCGCCGCGTGGTGAAACCATGCACGAGCCCGCCCAAGCCGGCGAGGAGATCGCAGACCAGGACGGGGACGTTCTCGTGGGTCGACAGGCGCCAGCCGGGAGCGGGCAGGGGGGCGGATGACCGGCCCCCCTGCCCAACGCCAGCTACCGGCAGCCGCACTGGAACGTCAGCGGGTTGTACAGCGGATGGTACGGCATCGCGTTGTTCAGCAGCGTCAGCGCGCGCCGCTTGCCGTTGTACGGACCCGCCGGCAGGTTGCGGCGGCAGAGCTGATCGTAGCCGCCGACGGACTGCGGGTTCGCGATCGCCGCCGCCAGGATCGCCGCCGGAACGCGCGCCTCCACCTGCGGGCACAGGATCGGGCCATCGGGCGACAGCGTCGGCTTGGCCGTCGGGCCGGCGGTCGGTGCAGACGTCGGCAGCGCAGTCGGCAGCGCAGTCGGCACTGCAGTCGGCATTGCAGTCGGCACTGCCGTCGGGGTCGCGGGCGGCGCGGTGGGCACGACCGTCGGTGCGCCGGGCGTCTCCGACGAACCGGGCGTCGGCGTCGGTGCGCCGGCCGTGGGTTGGACGACCGGGCCCTGGTAGGTGGCCACGTAGATGCGGGTGCGCATCCAGCGCGGCGCGCCGTTGCCGGGCGGCACGCCGGCGGGCGCGCCGGACGCGTCGAGGAAGTCGAGACTGAGGTCGGACACGTTGTCACCGTTGATGTCAAACCCGAAAATGTGGTCCTGTTGATGCGGCAGCACCGTGACGTAGTCCTGGCCCGGCCCGATCGCGTCCACGAGCGTCGCGACCAAGACCGTGCCGCTCAGCGCGACGCGCGTCTCGACGACGCTGCCGTCGTAGAACATGCCCTTGTAGTCCCCCGCGTAGCGCGCGATCGCCGCGACGTCCTCCGTCGGCGTCGGGGCCGGCGTCGCGGTCGGGCCGGGCTGCGGCGGATCGATAAGGCCGAGCACGTTCACCAGCGCGCAGCCGGCCGTGCGGTCCATCGACGCCGTCGTGTTGCCCAGCGTGGCGACGGCGAAGCGGCGCTGGGGCACCCAGATCACGTAGGCGCCCCAGCCCGGGATGTTGCCGCCGTGGCTGAGGATCGGGTCGAGGCCGAAGCGGTCGGCGCGCTCCACGAAGATCCCGAAGCCGTACGCCACATCATTCATCGCGAGGTCCATCTGGCGGCTGGTCATCGCGGCCACCGATGCCGGCGCGATCACGCCGCCGCCGTCGCGCATCAACAGGTCCGCCCACTTCACGAGGTCCTTGGTCGTCGAGAACGCGTACCCCGCCGGCGCCGCGGGCGCGTTGTCGTAGCTGTCGATCGCATCGATCCGCGGCATGCCCGTCGTCGTGTCCAGGTAGTGGCCGAACGACGTGTCACCGTACGCGGCGGCCTCGCTCGGCAGGAGCATCGTCTCGGTCATCGCGGCCGGTCCCCAGATGTGCTGGCGCATGTAGTCCGGATACGACATGCCGCTCAGCTGCTCGATCGTGGCGCCGACGAGGCTGAAGTTCGGGTTGCTGTAGTTCCACATCTTCCCCGGCGGCGCGTGCAGCGTTGTGGTCACCTGCCCCGCGACCCAGGCCTGGAGGCTGCCCGGCGCCGTCGGGCCGGCGATGCCGCCCGTCGTCAAGAAGACGTTGTCGGGAAACGCGGACGAATGGGTGAGCAGGTGCCACGGCGTGACGTCCGCCGACCCGACGCCCAGGCTATCCCACGCGCCGGCGATCGCGAAGCCGGGCAGCGCGTCGCCGAGGGGCTTCTTCAGATCGACCTTGCCCTGCTCCACCTGCTGCATCAGGCCGGCCGCTGACATCATCTTCGTGACCGAACCGATCCGGAACAGCGTGTCGGCGTCGACCAAGTCGGCGGCGTCCGCGCGCTTCAGGCCGTAGCCCTTGGCGTACGTCAGCGCGCCGTCCAGCATCACCGCGACCTGCGCGCCGGGGACGCCCTTGGCCGTCATCTCGTCCGCCATGCACGCGTCGATCGCGGCGTACGGGTCCGCCTGCGCGGCGCCGTCGATGCCATCCGCGCCGGCCGCGCCGCCTGCGCGCGCAACGGCTCGCTTGGCGCGCGCCGCCGCCAGCGCCGCCTCGATCGCGTCGACGGCGGGCTTGGGCTGGTCCGGCGCCGTCTGGACCGCACGATCGTTCAGGCGGGCGAGGAGGCTGGCGGACGGCGGCGCGGCCACGTCGCCCGCCTGCTGTGCGTCGGGGCGCACGGGCGGACGCTGCGCGTGGGCCGTACCGCCCTTCGGCGTCGCTAACGCGGCGGTCAGCAGCGCGGCCAGCGTGGTCAGGGCGATCAAGGCCGCGAACCGTGCGGTTCGGGTCGAGGTCAGCGTATCGGTGGGTACGGGCATCGTGAGCCTCCTGGCGGTGTCCGAGTGGCGGGCGAGGCACCGCGCGCCGGACGGAGTGTAAAGTGTACTTGACGAAAAGTCGAGTCGGCCGGTTCGGTCCGCTGCCCGGCCGCGCCCCTCGAACGGGTGCTCGGCGCACGCAGGCGGACCGTCCGATCGCCCTACAAGGCGATCGCGCACCCGTCCTTGCGCGGGTCGCTGCCGCCGACGCGCACGCCTTCGTCGGTCAGCGCGATCACCTGGCCGCCGCCGAACGCGGCGGCGGATGGTGTGGCGTCGCGCGGCACGACGGTGTGACCGCGATCGGCCAACGCGCGGCGCACGTCGTCGCCGAACCACGGCTCGAGGGCGATTGCGCCGCCGGGCGTGAGCTGGAAGCGGGGAGCATCGAGGGCACGCTGCGGGTCGAGGCCGAAATCGACCATGTCGACGATCACCTGCAGGTGGCCCTGCGGCTGCATGTGCCCGCCCATCACGCCGAACGCCGCGTACAGCGAGCCGTCTGCGACGCGGGTCGCGAGGCCCGGCATGATCGTGTGGAACGGCCGGCGCAGCGGCGTGAGGCGGTTGGGATGGCCGGCGGCCAGCGTGAACCCTGCTCCCCGGTTCTGGAGCGGGATCCCGGTGCCGCCGGCCACGAGGCCGCTGCCGAAGCCCATGTAGTTCGACTGGATGAACGAGCACGCGTTGCCCTGGCCGTCGACCACCGCGAGGTACACCGTCCCGCCCGGCCCCGGAATGCCGCGCGTCGCCTCCGCCATCGCGCGATCGGGCCGGATGCGGGCGCGTTGGGCGGCCAGGTGCTCATCCGAGAGCAGTCGCTCCAGCGGCGCGGCGTAGCCATCCGGGTCCGCGACGTGCGCTTCGGCGTCCGCGAAGCCCAGCCGCATCGCCTCGATCAGCGGATGGAGGTGGTCGATGGAGCCCCAGCTCGGTCCGTCGCCCGTCGTGCCGGCGCCCCCGGACCCACCGCCGACCTCGGCACTCGTGGCGCCCGCGCCGCCGTCGCCCGCAACGCCGCCGCCCGCGACGCCGTCGCCGCCATATCCGCCCTCGCCGCGCAGGCCGTCGGCGATGCCCAGGGCGATGAGCGCGGCGAGGCCCTGGCCGGGCGGCGGGCACTCGAAGACGCGCACGGGGCCGTATGCGACGTCGATCGGGGCCACCCAGCGCCCGGCGTGGCGCGCCAGATCGTCCGTTGTGAGCCAGCCGCCCGCGTCGCGGACCGTGCGGGCGATCTCGTCGGCGATGGCGCCTCGATACATCGCGTCGCGTCCACCGTCGGCCACCGCCCGCAGGCTCCGCCCGAGGGCGGCCAAGCGGACGACTTCGCCAGACCGCGGCGCGCGCCCGCCGGGGAGGAAGTGCTCGCGGGCCGCGACGTGCCGCGCCAGCAGCGCTTCGCTGGCATGCCACGCCGCGGCGATGCGCTCGCTGACCGGATAGCCGTCCTCGGCCAACGCGATCGCCGGCGCCAGCAACTCGGCGAGCGGCATCGTCCCGCGCGCGGCGGCGACGGCGGCCCAGGCGTCGACCGCGCCGGGGACGGTGACGCTGAAGGCGCTGCGCGCCGGCACCGCGGCGTGGCCGGCGGCCAGGAGCGCCTCCGCGTTCGCGGCGCGCGGAGCGGCGCCGCTGCCGTCGTACGCGTCCACCCGGCCCGTCGCGGCGTCGAACAGCAGCGCGAACGCGTCGCCGCCCATGCCGCAGCCCGTCGGCTCCACCACCGCCAGCGCGGCGGCGGCGGCGATCGCGGCGTCGAATGCGTTGCCGCCGGCCAGCAGGGTGCGCACCCCGGCCATCGCCGCCAACGGCTGGCTCGTGGCGACCATGCCGCCGCGGCCCATCACGGCGCTGCGGCGGCTCGGGAAGGGCGCGGCGTGGAGGTCCGCGGCGAACGGGCCGCTCGGGGCGGGGGAAGGCGGTAGCGGGGCGTGCGTCATGCGGCCGATTGTACCGTGACCGGTGAACGCGCCCCGGATCGCCATGGCCTTGCCCGGCCGGTCGACGGCCCCGTATACTCGCGCCGGGGTGGGGCACGCGCTTCGCTTCTCACGCGCACCTGCTTGCACCCGTGGGCGCATCAGGCGCATCAGGCGGATCAGGCTTATCAGTGGCCACGATGACGGACGACGACAAGTGGATGGCCCAGATGCGACGCGGCTCGCTCGAGCTGTGCGTCCTGGCGATCCTGGCCCGCGGCCGCCGCTACGGCTACGACATCGTCCAGGCGCTCTCCGGTGCGGAGGGCTTCATCATCAAAGAGGGGACGATCTACCCGCTGCTGAACCGGCTGCGCTCCGAGGGGTTGGTCGATGCCGAGTGGCAGCCGTCGCCGCAGGGGCCGGATCGCAAGTACTACTCGCTGACCGGCGCCGGTGAAGCGCGGCTCGCGGCGGTCCGCAGCCAATGGCGCGTCTTCGCCGACGACATCGCGCGTATCCTCGAGGAGGACGCATGAACGCGGAGCTGGCGCGGATTCGCGACGACTACCTGGCGCGACTGCGCCGCGCCCTGCGCCGCGTGACGCCGGACGTGGCCGGCGAAGCCGAGCAGGAGATCCGCGCCCACATCGAGGACGCCCTTGCGGCGCGCGAGACCCAAACGGTCGGCGCGCTGCTCGACGTGCTCGAGCGGCTCGGGCCGCCGGAGGAGTACGCGCCGGACGTGGCGCTCTACATGATGGTCGATCGCGGCTACCGGGACTGGTCGCTGCGGCACATGATCGGCAGCGCCCGCTTTTGGGCGCTCTCGACGGCGGCGGGCGCCATCGTCGTGCTGATCTTCGGACTTCTGTACGCCCTCGTGCTGGCGGCGATCGCGGCGGGCATTCAGCAGGCCGTGGCCGACTTGGTCCGACCGGACGGCGGCGCGTACCACGTGCTGCCGGGCGTGGCGACGTGGCCGCTGCTGACCGTAGGGCCGGCGGCGCTGCTGGCGCTGACCGCGGTGTTGCGCTGGTTCATCGGCCAATACGTCCAACGCGCGCGGCCGATGGGGCTCGGGGGCGACGGGGGCGAGGACGGCGAGGGCGCATGGGCGCGCCAGACGCAGCGGGCGATCCTGACGCTGGCGCTCATCGGGCTGGTGGTCACCGTCGTCGGGGGGTTGCTGGCGCAGGGCCTGCGGTTCGAGCAGTCCTGCCGGGTCTACGTGGACTCCGCCGCCCTTCGGTCGCCGATGGCCCTGGTCGGGTACGTCGGGCTCGCGCTGTTTTTCTTGGCGCCGGTGATCGGGCTGATCCTGGGCCTGCGCGTTCGGGACGGCGATCGCGCCTTCTGACCGCCGGCTGTCGCACCATCGGACCGCATGATTCCGCCGGGTCTCGCGATTCCGCCGGATCAACCGCCGACGACGTGCGGCGGACGGACGGACGCCGCCAGACTTGACCGCGCCCGGCGCGCTGACTATCCTCGCCCTCCGGTCGACGGCAAGGCTGTTGACCGGGGAGTGCGGGAAGGGGCGATCGGGCAGCGGTGTTCGTCGGACTTGACAGCATTGCCGGTCGTGGATTAGACTTCCCCGCTCGTGTGAATCGACGCCGCGCATTCGTGCGCCGGCATCGAAACAATCCGCGTCGACCCGACCAAAAGGGGGGACATCGGACAGCAACGTGCTCTTCGGCGGCGAAAGCCGCGGTTCGAGTGGTTGTACTGACGTCCCCGCCGGAACCGAGAGGTTCGGGCGGTGTTTTTTTGGTCGAGCGGGGAGAGCGGACTTGGGGCGGGAGCCTCGAGTGAGGACCTTAACACTAGAAGAGAGAGCAGAAGCGGGCGCTCAGAGGCGAGGAATCGCCTGAGGGGGCTGGAGATCTTGGTGGGGCAGCCGGGAGGAGCCGAAAGGCGAGGACCGGGTGCGGAGCCGGGAAGGAAGGTCGACCTCGAATGAACTGGACAAACACTTACGAAGAGTTTGATCCTGGCTCAGGATGAACGCTGGCGGCGTGCTTAACACATGCAAGTCGAACGCGCATTCCTTGAACTTCGGTGAGAGGGAGGGCGAGTGGCGAACGGGTGAGTAACACGTAGGAACCTGCCCTGAAGAGGGGGAAAACGGCTGGAAACGGCCGCTAATCCCGCATGGTCTCCGCAAGGAGTAAAGCTTTGGCGCTTCAGGAAGGGCCTGCGGCCTATCAGGTAGTTGGTGGGGTAATGGCCTACCAAGCCGATGACGGGTAGGGGGCGTGAGAGCGCGACCCCCCACACGGGAACTGAGACACGGTCCCGACGCCTACGGGCGGCAGCAGTGAGGAATCTTGCGCAATGGGGGAAACCCTGACGCAGCGACGCCGCGTGCGGGAAGAAGGCCTTCGGGTCGTAAACCGCTTTTCTGTGGGACGAGGAAGGACGGTACCACAGGAATAAGTCCCGGCTAACTACGTGCCAGCAGCCGCGGTAAAACGTAGGGGGCGAGCGTTATCCGGAATCACTGGGCGTAAAGGGCGTCTAGGCGGCACGCCAAGTCTTGCGTGAAAGCTCCTGGCTCAACTAGGAGAGTGCGTGGGAAACTGGCGAGCTAGAGACGTGGAGGGGTGCACGGAATTCCCGGTGGAGTGGTGGAATGCGTTGAGATCGGGAGGAACACCAGAAGCGAAGGCGGTGCACTGGCCACGGACTGACGCTGAAGCGCGACAGCGTGGGGAGCGAACGGGATTAGATACCCCGGTAGTCCACGCCGTAAACGATGA
>JBDTSC010000176.1:0-7941 GCA_039931375.1 Ardenticatenales bacterium | reverse complement strand
TCGGACGCGACGACGCGGCGGGGCGCGTGCGCATCGTCGTCGCGAACGGCGCCGCGACGCCGGGGGTCACGGACATCGCCACCTACCTGTACGACGCGAACGGCCTGATCGACCGGCATTGCTCGCGGCTCGTGGACGGGGCGACGGAGACGTTCGACCTGGCCGCCTGGGCGCCCGGTGGAATGCCGTTCCGCGGTTCGGCCCTCGTCAGCGCGGGTTGGTGGGAGCACGACGTGTTCGACGCGCGGGGGTACTTCGCCGGCAACGCGGTCGCGATCGCGGCCGTGGCCGTCGAGGACGGCGCTATCGAGACGGCTAGCGATCCCGTAACCGGTGCACGTGTCCAGCTGGGCGTGCCGCTCCGCTGGACGGACGTCGTGCCGTCGCCGGCGTCGAGCAAGCCGGGGCGAGACTTCGAGCCGTTCTGGATCGAGTGCTTCGAGTACTCGCGCGCGGTGGTTCGCTAGCCCTCGCCGAGCTAGGGGCCACCGACCACGCGGCCGTCTGTGCCTGCAACGAGCCGCAAAACCAAGCCGGCATGTTCCGCCCGTGTCCGTAAAGGCACCCCCGAACGACGCCCAACGGTAGGGGCGAAGCATTCGTCCAACGAATGCTTCGCCCTCCGCCCGCCCCGCGATAATCCCCACCCCCCCACCGTCCAATCCCCGTGGATTGCCAAAATCCTCAAACAGCGCCCGCCCACCCCCGCCCGCCCACCCACCCTACCCCCCACACAACAAAAGATGCTTAACGCGCCCGCCGGTATCTGACCGACGTTCCGCACCGTTCTAAGTGTGTCGCGAAACCGCGCACGTCAGACGCGCACGGAAGCAAGTGTTCCGAGCACACGCACGCTTGCCCCGTCGTCCGCCCCATCGCCTGCCGCACGGAGACCGCTCGATGTCGCCTCTCGCCCGCCCCGTCAAGACCCTCGTGATGACCGTCGCCGGCGCCTTGGCGCTTCTGGGCGCGCTGGCGCCGCGCGTCGCGCACGCCCAGGCGCCGGATCTGTTCTTCTCGGAGTACATCGAGGGGAGCAGCTTCAACAAGGCCATCGAGATCTACAACGCCACCGGCGGCCCGGTGAACCTGGCCACGGGCAACTACGTCCTCGAGCTGTACTCGAACGGCGCCGGCGCCCCGACCGCGTCCGTCGCGCTCTCCGGCGTCATCGCCAACGGCGACGTATTCGTGGCGGCTCACCCGAGCTCAAACGCGACGATCCTGGCCCAGGCGGACCTGCAGGACGCGGGCGTCATCAACTGGAACGGCGACGACGCGATCGCGCTGCGCAAGGGCGGCGCGGCGGGCCCGCTGGTGGACGTCTTGGGCCAGATCGGCATCGACCCGGGCACGGAGTGGGGCACCGGGCTGCAGAGCACGCAGGACAACACGCTGCGCCGGATGGTCAACATCTGCCAGGGCGATCCGAACGGCGCCGACGCCTTCGACCCGAGCGTGCAATGGGACGGCT
This sequence comes from Ardenticatenales bacterium, assembly GCA_039931375.1. GTDB lineage: Bacteria > Chloroflexota > Anaerolineae > Epilineales > Epilineaceae > Avedoeria. Next base: position 6,467 of record JBDTSC010000176.1, on the reverse strand, counting down.
TCGCGATCGACACGCTGGACGGCCTCGGGGCGCACACGTCGAACTGCCTGATCCTGCCGACGCCGATCTTCGCCGCCGGCAACGCCGCGCTGACGATCACCGACCCCGTCGGTTGCACCGGCCCGGGCGATTACCTGACCGTCACGACCGCGATCACGAACACCGGCAACGGCGACGCGATCGGCGTCGAGCTGGTCGGCGCGTTCGAGCCCGTGCTGCAGGGCGTTGCCGGCTCGTGCTTCTTCACCGGCGGCCGCAACGGCACCTGCGAGGTTCGCAAAGACCGCCTCGTGTGGCGCGGCGACATCCCCGGCCAGGCGGGCGCCCCGGACAACGTGCTGACCGTCACGTACCAGGTCCGCGTCGCCGGCGGCACGCGGTTCGACACGGAGGCCTGCATCGGCACGACGCTGTTCTACGATGTGGACGGTGAGCCGGGCAACGAGGCGATGCTGAAGTTCGGCGCGTGCACAACCGTCGACTGCCCGCCGACCGTCGACCCCAACCGCCAGCTCGGGGGCCAGGTCCACCTGCCCATCCTCAACTTCATGGGCCAGGACGATGTCTGTACGACGTGGATCGAGGTTCAGAACGTCGGCGACGACGTGGTCAAGGCGGCCCTGATCACGTGGGGTGAGCCGGGCTTCTGCCCGCCGCAGGCCACCGGGCCGCTCAAAGTGGAGTGCACCGGGCTGATGTCGCCCGGCAGCACGTGGAACCTCGTCGGCGCCCAGGTGCCGACCGGCTCCAAGGGCGGCATCCTCTTCAAGCTCAGCGGCCGCCCGCTGCTGTCCCTGGGCATCGACGTCGGCGTGGACGATCTGACGGCGGACTACGTCTGCGAGACGCTCTTCTTCGGCGTCGTCGGCGACGCGGACGACTACCGCCGCTTCAAGCGCGCGTACAACGAAGGCCTCGCCTTCCAGGGCATCCCGATGAGCATCGCCCAGGGCCGCGGCATCCTGGCCGTCGACGTCCACCGCACGTGCCCTGGGGACGTCACGCCCGCTGTGGACGTGACCAGCAAGTACAACGGCATCGCCGGCTCGCACCTCGGGTTGCTCGACCCGGTGTACGGCGGCTACTCGTACTTCGTGCCGCTCGTGCAGGCGCATTCAGGCGGCTTCAACACGATCATCTACATTCAGAACGGCGGCATCGGCTGCTCGTCCATCGAGCTCTGGTTCAAGGCACGCGACGACTGTCTGCGGGCGACGATCTGCGAGATCCTCACGCTGGCGCCGGGCGAGACGTTCCAGTACGACGCCTCCGACTGCGCGCCCGCGGACTTCCAGGGCAACGCCTGGCTGCGCTCCTCCCAGCCGCTCGCGCTGGCCGTGGACATCATCGGCCACGACACGCTGATGACGTACATGGGCGAGCCCGGCGAGATCAACTACACCTTCGACCCGAAGCGCTCCGTGTTCTCGGACGGCAGCCAGGTATTGTTCGGGCCGCTCATGTATTCCGAGTACCAGGGCTGGGACACGGGTGTGCAGGTCCAGAACCTCAGCCCGGCCACCGCGGCCAAGCTCAAAGTGTACTTCCTGGACCGCGGCGGCGACATCATCACGACGCTGGTCGACTGGGTCTGCCCGCACGGCGCGCAGACGTTGTTCCTGCCGGTGATCGCGGACCTGCCCGGCAACTGGGTCGGCTCGATCCGCGTCGAGAGCCAGGAGTGGGTCACGCCCGGCGCGCCGAACATCCTGTCGCCGAACATCGTCGGCGTCGCCACGCTGCTGCGCTACGTCGACCCGGCTCGGACAGGGGTCGCCGAGGCCATCGCCTACAACCTGCTGCCCGAGCACAAGATCTACGATTGGCAGATCGGCGCGAACGCCGGCGGCCTGGAGAGCGGCGTTGGCCTGATCGCGATCCCGTCCCTCCTGCGCGACCTGCAGCGGTCCGGGATGACCAGCGAGCTCGCGATCGCGAACGTCGTGCCCAAGCCCGGCTTCACGGACCTGGTCATCTATCTCTACGACCAGAACGGGCTGATCGACTACGTCTGCCAGAAGCTGAACGAAAAGCAGGTCGAGTACATCGACCTCCAGAGCTGGGGCTTCGTGAACGAGGGCTTCAAGGGCTCGGCGATCATCAGCGCCTGGTACTGGGAGCACGACGTCTTCGACGATGGCGGAAACTTCATCCGCAACCTCGTCGGCCTGGGCGCCGTGTCGATCGAGCGCCGCAAGGCGCGCCTGGGCGAGGATGTGCCGGGCGACGAGGCGGCCGGCGAGCGGGGCATTCCGTTCCGCGTCCAGGACATCGAGGGGGCAGCGCTGGGCTACCTGTTCCTCGGCCCGGCGCCGCTCTGCCCCGGCTTCCCCGAGGTCTTCCGCCCCGGCAACGAGGGCGAGTGCCCCGAGATCGTCACCGCCGCCTGCACGACCTGCCCGATGGCGCTGGCCGATCCGGGCCGGACGTCGTTCAAGTTCCGGGTGAATGTCCCGCTGAAGTGCCAGGTCGACGATCTCAACGTCGTACTGCAGATCAACCATGGGTTCGACGCCGACCTGGACGTCGACCTGATCTCGCCTGGCCTGAACGCCAAGTCGCGCCGGTTGTTCGACGACATCTGCGGTGCCAGCGACAACATGAACGTGCTCCTCGACGACGAGGCATCGTCGCCGATGGGCGCCGTCTGCCCGCCCTCCGGCTCGTTCACGACCGAGTCCGGCCACGACCTCAAGGACTTCAACGGCGGCCAAGCCGGCGGCGACTGGACGCTTGCGATCGAGGACGACTTCGCCGGGACGGCGGGGACGCTGCTGAACGCGGAGCTGCGGCTGAAGCTGCGGGTGCCGTAGGGGGCTGGCGCGGATTGCCGCGGGGGATTGGCAACGCGATGTCGTGCTGGTAACGTCTACTCCTCGTCGGCCCACCCGTGCCGATGGTCGATCGACCCCGCGAGCAACGCCATGCCCACGACGTCCTCCAACACGGCCCGAACCGAGCGCGCCCGCGCCGCGCGCCGCGCCGCGGCCACGGCCAAGGCCGCCCGCAGCGCCGCCGCCGACGCGTCGCCGTCCACGCCGGCGATCGATCTGACGGACGCCGCGCTGTATCTCAACCGCGAGCTGAGCCTGCTGCAGTTCCAGTGGCGCGTGCTCGAAGAGGCGCAGGACCCGCGCAACCCTCTCCTGGAGCGGGTGAAGTTCGTCGGGATCGTCGGCGGCAACCTGGACGAGTTCTTCATGGTCCGCGTCGCCGGGCTGCACCACCAGGTCGAGGCGGGCGTCGTCGACGTGCCGCCGGACGGGATGACGCCGGCCGAACAGCTGGCCGCGATCCGCAAGGAAGCGTTGTCCCTCATGCGCGCGTGCCGCGAGACGCAGCGCGCCCTGTTCGCCGAGCTGCGCGCCGAGGGCATCGCGGTCTTGGACTACGCGGAGCTGACGGTGCGCCAGTTGGAGCAGGTGAAGCGAATCTGGGACGAGCAGATCTTCCCGGTGCTCACGCCGCTCGCGTTCGATCCGGGCCGGCCGTTCCCGTTCATCTCGAACCTCAGCCTGAACCTGGCGATCATCGTCCGCGACGCGAACGGCAACGAGCGCTTCGCGCGGGTCAAGGTGCCGGGGGGGATGCAACGCTACCTGCCGCTGCGGCGCTCGAGCGGCGGCGTCCGGCGGGATGGGACGGCGCCGCGCAACCACTTGTTCGTCTGGCTCGATCAGGTGATCGCCGCCCATCTTGGCGATCTGTTCCCGGGGATGACGATCGTCACGGTCTGCCCGTTCCGGGTCACGCGCGATGGCGATCTCGAGATCCAGGAACTGGAGGCCGACGACCTGTTGGCCTCGATCGAACAGGGCGTCCGCCGTCGGCGATTCGGTGGGGTCGTGCGCGTCACGATCACGGAGCAGATGTCCGCGCCGTTGCGCCAGCTACTGGTCGACGAGCTCGAGATGGACGAGAACGACCTGTACGTGTTGGACGGCCCGCTCGGGCTGTCCAGCATGCTCTCGCTCCATGGCCTCGAGCGGCCCGATCTCAAGGATCGCCCATTCGTGCCGCAGATCCCCGCCGCTCTGCTGCCGGACGGGCCGCCGGACAGCCTGTCCGTCGCCGCCGCGGCCCGACCGCTCCCGCTGCGCATGTTCGAGGCGATGCGCGCCGGCGACATCCTGGTCCACCACCCGTACGATTCGTTCGCGCCCGTGATCGCGTTCCTGGAAGCCGCCGCGCGCGATCCGCAGGTGCAGGCGATCAAGGTGACGCTCTACCGCGTCGGCACGCCGTCGCCGATCGTCGAGGCGCTGCTCACGGCGATCGAGAACCGCAAGCAGGTCGCGGTGCTGGTCGAGCTGAAGGCGCGCTTCGACGAGGAGAGCAACATCGTCTGGGCCCGGCGCCTGGAGGAGGCGGGGGTGCACGTGGTCTACGGCCTGCTCGGGCTGAAGACGCACTCCAAGGTGGCGCTCGTGGTCCGGGCGGAGGGCGAGGGGATGCGGCGCTACGTCCACCTGGCCACCGGCAACTACAACCCGCGCACGAGCACCGCGTACACGGACCTGGGGCTCTTCACGTGCGACGAGGCGATCGGCGCCGACGCGACGGACCTGTTCAACTACCTCACGGGCTGGTCGGACAAGCACAGCTACCGCAAGCTGCTCGTGGCGCCGATCAACCTCCGCGAGCGGATGGAGGGGCTGATCGATCGCGAGACCGAGCACGCGAAGGCCGGCCGCGGCGGCCGCATCGTCATGAAGATGAACGCGCTCGTCGATCCGGGGATCATCCGCCACCTCTACCTGGCCTCACAAGCCGGCGTGCGGGTCGATCTGATCGTCCGCAGCATCAGCTGCCTCCGGCCCGGCGTGCCGGGCGTGAGCGACGGGATCCACGTCCGCTCGATCGTCGGCCGCTTTCTGGAGCACCACCGGATCTACTACTTCGCGAACGCGGGCGCGGAACAGCTCTACCTGGGCAGCGCGGACATGATGCCGCGCAACATCGACCGCCGCGTCGAGGTGCTGTTCCCCGTCGAGGACCCCCGCCTGGTCCAACAGGTCCGCGACGACATCCTGGGCAGCGCCCTCGCGGACACTGTGAAGGCCCGCGAGCTTCTGGAGGACGGCCGCTACCGCCGCATCCTCCCTGCGCCGGGCGAGGAGCCGTTCAACAGCCAGGAGCGGCTGATCGCGCATGTGGCGGGGCCGGGGCTGCCGAGGTAAGGGCGGGCATCCGTTTACAGACTACCGGCAGTCCAAGTACGCTATCGGCCGATTCCTATCGCTCAATCGCGCGGTTCCTATTGCTTCTTGGCACGATTCCTATCGCTCAATCGGCCGGATCCTATCGTGGAATCGCGTCGAACCAACGACTTGATCGAGCAACTCCACCAGTGGTCCGGCGTCAGACCACAGGCATACGCGCTCTGGCGCTTGGTTAGCGTGACGATTTTGTTCGCGCATGCAGCGGCGAATCGCTACCTGATCGGTTGTTCCATCTCGGCGCGCCGATGCACGCTCACGGCGTAGTCGTCGCCGGTGGTGGTGCGGGTCCGCAGCCAACGATTCGCGGAGTCGGTCATGGGACGTCGCGGCTCCGGACCGGCGTTGTCATACACGCGCCAGTTGTCGGGCAATCACACGTACCGGTCGCGCAATCCTCGGCGCACATCCTCGAGATGCCGGCGCATCCGCTGGCACGGGTACGAAGCGGTCGATCGGCACAGCGTCGGCGTGCACGTGCAGATCAGAAGCAACGCTTTCGACGGTTCGCGCGTCTAGCGACTCCATTCGACCGCCGGCTCCGCGGCCCGTAGGGCTGATGCCACCGCATGCTCGTACGTCCCCTTCCAATTGATGTCACGGCCGCTCAACTGAGCGTGTCGCCGGGCGACTTCCTGAAGGCGGTCCACCGGGCTCGCGTTGGCGGTAACTCCCAGGTCCTGGTCGAAGAAGTCATGCAGCGGCAGTGCGTTAGCACTTCGGAGTTGCCCCAACGCTCCGGCTAGCCCGTGTTCCATGGCGACGGCCGCAGAGTAACCGCACATGAGCATCGCTCGCGCCTGTCCGGTGGTGGCTGCCGCGGCGTTGCGAACGGATGCGGCGAAATCTGGGCGCCAGAGGAAGAGTGGGACGAGGGCAGATCGCACGCGTGCGTCGGGGCAGTTGGCGAGGCTTGTGAGCAAGTGGAGCGGTGTAAGGGGAACATAGGTAGGGGAAGGAGTTGTGGTAGCTAAGTGACGAACGCCCAGACGGTGGAGCTCGGCGATGAGCTGGTCAGGCGTCGGCTCGGTTGCCATCGTGTTGCCCGCCAGATCCGCGATCCCTTCGCTTCCAACCGCTTCTCCGTGGCCAACCCATCGATCACCGACCGCCCCGCCTCCGCGATTCGTGCTCCTGACTTCGTTGCTCATCGTTTCCCCATTGGTCTCACGCCCGCGTTTCCGCCGCCCGGTTCCTTCCCCGACAGTACGGCCCATCCCCCAAGCGCGCAAGTACGTCGCCCCCCTT
>JBDTSC010000175.1:0-7962 GCA_039931375.1 Ardenticatenales bacterium | reverse complement strand
ATGGGCGGCGTGCGCACCGAGTACGCCGCGCTGCGCGAGCGCCACGCCCGCTCGCTGGCGGCCGCCACGCTCGTGCCGCTGGCCGAGGCGCGCGCCCGGCGGCTGGCGACGGACTGGGCAGGCGTCGACATCGCCCAACCTGCCTTCACCGGCACCCGCGTCGTGCGCGACCACCCGCTGGCCGATCTGGCCGAGCTGATCGACTGGACGCCGTTCTTCAGCGTCTGGGAGCTGCGCGGCGCCTTCCCGCGCATCCTGGACGATCCCCGCTTCGGGGAGGCGGCGCGCAAGGTGTACGCCGACGCGCAAGCGCACCTGGCGCGGATCATCGACCACGCCGAGCTGCGGGCGCACGGCGTCTACGGCTTCTGGCCGGCGGCGCGGGTGGACGAGGACGACATCGCGCTCTACGACGGCGAGGGGCGGACGGTCGAGGTCGCGCGGCTGCACACGCTGCGCCAGCAAGAGGCCAAGCGGGGCGATGCCGACGGCGGCGCGGCGCATTTGGCGCTGGCCGACTTCGTCGCCCCCGCGGACAGCGGCCGCCGCGACTGGCTCGGCGCGTTCGCTGTCACGACCGGCGACGGCCTCGACGATCTCGTCGCGCGCTTTGACGCCGACCACGACGACTACGGCAGCATCATGTCCAAGGCGCTGGCGGACCGGCTGGCGGAGGCATTCGCCGAGCGGCTGCACCAGGTCGCGCGAAGGGCGCTCGGCTACGGCGCCGCCGAGGACCTGACGGTCGACGACCTCGTTCACGAGCGCTACCGCGGCATCCGACCGGCGCCGGGCTACCCGGCACAGCCCGACCACACCGAAAAGCGGACGATCTGGCAGCTCCTCGACGTCGAGCGCACCGCCGGCATCACGCTGACCGAGAGCCTGGCGATGTGGCCGGCGAGCTCGGTGTCGGGCCTCTACTTCGGCCACCCCCAGAGCCGCTACTTCAGCGTCGGGCGCATCGGGCGCGATCAGGTGGTGGATTACGCGCGGCGCAAGGGGATGGCGGTGGGGGAGGTGGAGCGGTGGCTGGGGGCGAACCTGGGGTATGAGGTCAAGGATGACGATGCGGCCCCATCGCCGGTGCCGATCGGGGCGGTCGCCGGGTGACCGTCGACGCGATCACGAACGCCGTCGAGATCGACCCCCGCCTGGCCACCGCCGGCCAGCCCACCGCCGCGCAGCTCGCCGACATCGCGGCCGCCGGCTTCGACATCGTCGTCAACTTGGCGATGGGTGACCCGACGGACGACCTGCCGGACGAGGCGGCCGCTGTCGCCGGCCTCAGCATGGCGTACCACCACATTCCCGTCGTCTGGACCGCGCCCGCGCTGGACGACTTCGCGCGGTTCGTCGAGGTCATGGACGCATGCGCCGCGGATCGGCGGTTCGTCCACTGCGCGCTCAACTACCGCGTGACGATGTTCACGTCGCTCTACGGCCAGCTGCGTTGGGGCTGGTCGCGCGAACAGGCCGATGCGCTCGCGACGACGTTCTGGACGCCGGACGCGACGTGGGCGGCGTTCATCGCGGCGGTGCGGGGGCGATGGGGGTTGGAGGGCGCGGGCGAGTCGTCGTCGAAGTCCGCCGGGTGAGGTCGTCGATCGACTACCGCGTGACCGCTACAGCGAACGCCGCGAGGATCGCCGCCGCGATCAACGTCAACGCCGTGATCACCGCCCAGCGCCGATTGAGCGTCCCATGCGCCGCCTGGTAGCCCGCGCTCACCACCCCGCCCGCGACGACGAGCGCCATCAGGTCCCACGGCTGTTCGTGCCGTGCGAAGCTGCGGTAGGCGACGGCGGCCAACAGGCCGTAGCTGAGAAACAGGTAGGCCAACCGGAAGCTGGCGTGCTCGACGGCGATGGTGCGCTCGTCGCGTTGGACCTCGGGCGCGGCGGTCTGGGTCATGGTCACCGATCTCCGTCCACGTCGTCCGGACCGCGACCGCCGTCGCAATCGCGGGGAGGCCGGCGTAGAATGCAACGGCCGTGACGAGCAGGAGCGTCGTCGGCGCGGGTGCGAACCGCCACAGGCTTGCCGCGGCGGCGCCGGGGATCGGGCCTTTGGGCGAGCGAGCGCGCATCGGGCATGCGCACGATGGTCGCGCCGCGCCGCGGTCGGGGTCAAGGTTGGGCGAACGATCGATCGAACACAGCAGGAGTTGAAGATGGCCACGGCCTCCGGTTCGGGCAAGCAGAACACCGCTCTCCAGATCATCTTCTCGATCTTCCTCGGGATCATGATCACGGCGTTTGTTGGCGTTGGGGTCTACACGTTCTACCCGCAGCCGGCCAACAAGACGCAGGACCAGCTGCAGGAGCTCTACCGCCAGCAGCAGGACATCGAGAGCTTCAAGGCCCCAACGGCGCTCACGGACGCCGACCGCGCCAAGCTCACGGCGGTCCAAGCGGACATCCGCACGCTCGAGGATCGCCAGAAGGCGGAGACGGAGCGATGGGGACGGAACACCAGCATCATCCTGATCCTCTTTGCAACGCTGGTCATGGCGATCTCGCTCGTCCGCGCGGACCAGCTGCCTGTGATCAGCAATGGCCTGCTGCTCGGCGGCGTCTTCACGATGATCTACGGCGTCGGCTGGATCGTCGCCACCGGCACCTCGTACGCGCGCTTCGCGGTGATGACGGTCGCTTTGATCATCACGCTCGTCCTCGGCTACATCCGCTTCGTTTGGCGGCGCCAGGCGGGGAGCGGCGGCGCCGTCGGGGGCGCGGTCCCGATCGCCGGCAGCGACCTAGCGGCGATCAGCGCCCGCCTCGACGCGCTCGAGGGGCGCGTGGCGAACGCGGCGGCGGCACTGGACGCGCCGCGTTCGTAGCGCTCGCGGGGCGACGGGGTGATGCCGCCCGCCGGATCGACGACCGGGCGGGCCGGCCTCGGATTGCCTTCCTCGCCGCACCGCATACCATCGTGCGGTCGCGCGCGCGAAGTCGGGTTCATCCGGCGTCCGCAACGGTTCGGAGCACGCATGTCCGCTCATCCAACCACCACCGCACCGGCGGCGCACTCTCCGGACACGGCGACGACCCACGGGCACGGCCCGATCGGCCCGCTGGCTCTGGCCGCCCTGGGCGTGGTCTTCGGCGACATCGGCACGAGCCCGCTGTACGCGATCCGCGAGTGCTTCCACGGGCCGCACGCCATCGCGATCACGCACGGCAACGTGTTCGGCGTGCTCTCGCTGATCATCTGGTCGCTGATCATCGTCATCTCGATCAAGTACATCGTGTTCATCCTGCGCGCGGACAACCACGGCGAAGGCGGCATCCTGGCGCTGACGGCGTTGATCAGCCCGCAGCGGCGGCGCACTCCGACGGCTCGGACCCGCCTCATCCTCCTCGGGCTGTTCGGCGCCGCCTTGCTCTACGGTGACGGCGTGATCACGCCCGCGATCAGCGTCCTGTCCGCCGTCGAAGGGCTGCGGATCATCACGCCGACCGTCGAACCGTTCCTTCTGCCGATCACGATCGGCATCCTGATCGGCCTCTTCGCGTTTCAGCGCCGCGGCACCGCCAGCGTCGGCGCGGTCTTCGGGCCGGTCATGTTGGTGTGGTTCGCGGCCATCGCCGTCCTCGGGCTGCGGGCCGTGATCGGCCAGCCGAGCGTGCTGGCGGCCGTCAACCCGTACTTCGCGCTGCGGTTCATGGTCGCCAACGGCTATCACGGTTTCGTGATCCTGGGCACCGTCTTCCTGGTCGTCACGGGCGGCGAGGCGCTGTATGCGGACATGGGCCACTTCGGCCGTCGCCCGATCGCGCTCGGCTGGTTCGCCCTGGTCCTGCCGTGCCTTTTGCTGAACTACTTCGGCCAAAGCGCCCTGTTGTTGGTCCGGCCCGAGGCGGCCGCGGAGCACCCGTTCTTCCAGTTGGCTCCCGACTGGGCCGTCGTGCCGCTGGTCATCCTGGCGACATGCGCGACCGTCATCGCGTCGCAGGCGCTCATCTCCGGCGCGTTCTCGCTGACGATGCAGGCGATCCAGCTGGGCTACTGCCCGCGCCTCGACATCCGCCACACCTCGGCGGATGCCCGCGGCCAGATCTACATCGGCGCGATCAACTGGACGCTCGCCGCGGCGTGCGTGCTGGTCGTGCTCGGCTTCCGCTCGTCCAGCAACCTCGCGGCCGCGTACGGCATCGCCGTCACGAGCACGATGGCGATCACGACCGCGCTCTTCTACGTCGTCTTGCGCGAGCGGTGGGGATGGTCGAGGCTGCGCGCGGGCGTGCTGTGTTCTCTGTTCCTGACGGTCGATGTGGCGTTCCTCGGCGCCAATGCGCTCAAGTTGTTCGCCGGCGGCTGGTTCCCGCTCCTGTTGGCGGCGCTCGTCTTCACCGTGATGACGACGTGGCACACCGGCCGGCGGCTCCTATCCCTTCGCCTCACCGCATCGAGCAAGCCGATGAAGGGCTTCCTCGAGAAGATCGACCACTCCGCGATCACCCGGGTGCCCGGCATGTCCGTCTTCCTGTACAGCAACCCGCATGGCACCCCGCCAGCGCTCATCCAGAACGTCCGGCACAACCGCGTGCGGCACGAGCACATCGTGGTAGTGACCGTCCTGACCGCCGACGTGCCATCGATCGAGCCGTCCGACCGCCCGTCCATCGAGCGCCTCGGCGACACGGATTGGCGGGTGCAGTTGAGCTTTGGGTTCATGGAGCAACCGAACGTGCCCAAAGCGCTCGCGGAGATCCAGTCGCCCGGCTGGGCCTTCGAACCCGGCTCCGCGACCTACTTCCTGAGCCGCGAGCGCGTGATCCCCAGCAGTCGGCCGGGCATGGCGCACTGGCGCGAGGTGCTCTTCGCGTGGCTCTCGGCGAACGCCCTGCGGGCCACCTATTACTTTGGCCTCCCACCCACCCAGGTCGTCGAATTCGGATCGCAGCTGCCGATCTGACGCGGCCGATGTCACGGATGCGATCGGCCAAGGAGGACACGATGGACGTCTCGCGCGTCCGGGGCGGCCGGGCGGATCGGCGGGACGGGGTCCTTGGCGAGGTGAGCGCGTACCCATCGTTCGTGGCCGCCCTCCTGCTGGCGTTCACAGCGCTCGCGCTCGCCTACAACGCCGTCGTGCCGGTGTTCGAGGGCGCCGACGAAAGCTCGCACTACTTCGTGGCGCAGTCCATCGCCCGCACCGGGCGCCTGCCCGTGCAGCGCGCCGCGACGGCGGACCGTGGGCCATGGGAGCAGGAGGGCAGCCAGCCGCCGCTCTACTACGCCCTCGCCGCGCCCCTCGTCCGCCTCGCCGGCGCCGACCTGGACGGCGAGGCGCTGCGCTACAACCACCAGAACTCGATGGGCCGGCCCGCGGTGGCGGGCAACGAGAACCGCTTCGTCCACGATCCGGCCCTCGAGGGCTGGCCATGGCGCGGCTACGCGCTCGCCGTCCACCTCGGCCGCCTGCTGTCGACGCTTCTCGGTCTGATCACACTCCTCGCGCTGGCGTCCGTGTTCCGGCGCGTATTCCCCGGCCGACCGTGGCTTGCCGCCGCCGCGCTCGCGCTGGTGGCGCTGAACCCGCAGTTCATCCATCTGGCCGCGACCCTGACGAACGACAACGCGATGAACGCCGTCGCGGCGGTCGCGCTGGCACTGCTGTTGCGCTTGATCGAGGCGGACGGCGACGGCGACCTCAACGGCCACGACGACGCAATCGACGGCGGAGATGCCGACAGCAGCGTCGATGTCGCTGTCGACGGCGATCGCGACGCCGATGCGGACGCCGCGGGCGATCATCCCGCCGGCGCCCCGCCGTCGGCCGCCACGCGCCGCGCCCGTCGCCGTGGCGACGCGGTCGTGTTGGCGGGCGCGTTGGCCGTCGCCGTCGGCCTCGCGCCGCTGGCCAAGATCACCGGCCTGTCGCTCGCCGCGTTCGTCGTCGCCGTGCTCCTCTGGAGCGCGTGGCGGCGGCGCGCCCAGGGCGGTCCGGACGCGGCGGCCGCCGTGCGTCGGGCGGTCGCGACGGCCGCCGCCGTCATCCTCGCCTGCCTCGTGCTGTCCGGCTGGTGGTACGTGCGCAACATCCGCCTCTACGGCTCGCTGACAGGCCTCAACATCATGCTCCCGCCCGAGCTGCGCCGCGACTGGAACCTCGCCCGCTTCCTCCACGGCCTGCCCGGCGAGCTGAACGGCCTGTGGCGATCCAGCTGGGGCCTCTTCGGCTGGTTCACGATCCTCCTGCCCACATGGGTCTACCGCGCGATCGACGCCGCCGCGATCGCCGCGATCGCCGGGACGCTGGGGTCAGCGGTTCGCCGCTTCGCGCCACGGCCCAATCGCAGCCTAACGCTCCTCATCCTCTGGTGGCTCATCGCCTTCGCCAGCCTCCTGCGCTGGATGATGATCGCCAAAGGCGCGCACGGCCGCCTCCTCTTCCCGGCGATCGCCGCCCCCGCCGCCCTCTTCGTGCTCGGTTGGCGAGCCCTTCCGCCGACGCGCCGGGTCACCGACCGCGCCCTCGCCCGCACCGTCGCGGCCGCCATGGCGACGCTCTCCGTCGGAGCCCTCGTCGGCGTGATCCGCCCGGCCTACGCGCGGCCCGGCACGATCGACGCGGCGGCGCTGCCGGGCGACGCCGTGCCGATCGGCGTCGTCTTCGACGGCGCGGTCGAGCTCGTGGCGATGACGGCGCCGGCGCGCGTCGTGGAAGGCGCGACGGCCGACGTGACGATGTACTGGCGCGTCCGGCGGCCCGTCTCGCGCGACGGCTTCGTCGCGCTGCGGTTCGATCAGGAGATCGGCGCGACGCGCGATGGCGTTCCGCCGACGACGGCATCGAGCGCGCCTGACCTGAGCTACCCCGGCGCCGGGACGACGCCGTTCGCGATGCTCCCGCCCGGCGACCGCCTCGTCGTCGACCGCCGCCGCGTCGTCGCGCCGCGGCTGGCGACGGCGCCGGACTGGGACGGCTACCGCCCGTCCGTGCTCGCCCGCCTGGCCGTCGACGTGTATGACATGGGCGCGCGTGCGAGCTGGCCGTCCGCCGCCGCCGGCCCGGGCGGAACGGACGCCGCCGCCGTCGACATCGCCCTCGACGCCGCGCCACAACAGTCCGATCGCGACGAGCGGTTGGCCGCAGCGCGCGCCGGCCCGGTCGCCCGCTTCGGAGACGCGATCGACCTCGACGTGCGCGCCTTCGGCGACGGCGGGCCGCCGACCGTGCCGCCCCTGCCGATCGCGCTCGTCCGCAGCGCACCGGCCGTCACCGGCACGCTCGATCTGGTGTGGCGGGCGCGGGCGACGCCGTCCCAGGACTACCAGATGTTCATCCACCTCGTCGATCTCGGCACCGGTGAGGTCACGGCCATGGACGGCCCCGTCGCCCGCTACGCGCGCTACCCGACGTCGCGCTGGCGGGCGGGCGACCGCATTCCGTTCCACCTCGACTGGACGGCGCCGACCGCCGCCAAGCCCGGCGACCGCTTCGCGCTGCGCATCGGGCTCTACAGCCTGGCCGCCGGCACGCCCCGCCTCGCCGCCGTCGACGCCGCCGGCCAACGCTGGCCGGACGATGCGGTGACGGTGTACGAGATCACGGTGCGCTGACGATGTCGATGCGCGCCGTTCGCCGCGACGTCGCGGCGCTCCTCGTCCTCGCCGCCGTCGCCGTCGCGTTCTTCTTCCCGGTCCTGTCCGGCCGCTACTGGCTCCCCCAGGGCGGCGGCGACCTCGCCTCGTTCCTCTGGCCGATGTACCGCTTTATCGCCGGCCGCCTGGCCGCGGGGGACCTGCCGCTGTGGAACCCGCACCAGTACGCCGGCGCGCCGCTTCTGGCGGACAACCAGTCGGGGATGCTGTACCCGCCGTTTGTCGCGTTCTGGCTGCTGAAGCCGGCGTTCAGCTACGTCGATCTTGAGCGGGTCGTGATGGGGAATGTGTTGTTTGCGGGTGTGGCGATGTATGGGTGTTTGCGGTTGTGGGGTGGGGGCGGTGGGG
>JBDTSC010000174.1:0-8025 GCA_039931375.1 Ardenticatenales bacterium | reverse complement strand
CCGTCGCTGGGGGTGACGCTTCGCGTCACCGCGCGCCTGCCTTCGCAGGCGCCAAACACGAGACATCGTGGATGGGCGTGATCGAAACAGGGACGGGGCGCGATGTCGTACCCATCGCGCCCCGTCCTCTACGGCCATTGTGTTGTTCAGCGCCTGCGAAGGCAGGCGCGCGGTGGACCGAAGGTCCACCCCCAGCGACGGCTTCAGCCGTTGTTCACTCGTAGCGTCCCCACGCGCCGACGCGCATCCACGACGCTACGGCGTCGGCATCGGCGTGTCCGCCGGCGGCGCGCTCGTCGCGGGCGGATCCGTCGGCAGGTCGGTCGGCACCACCGCGGCCGTCGGCGCGCTCGTCGGCTGGACATCGGTCGGCGCGGCCGTCGGCTGCGGCGCCGTCGTGCTCGTCGCCGGCGGCGCGTTCGTCTTCGTCGGCTGCGCCGCGACCGTCGGCGTCGCCTTCGCCGGCGACACCTTGATCTCGAGCGACCGCTTCTCCTCGCCGCCGCCCTTCAGGACGACGCGCAGGGTGTAGGTGGCCGACGTCGCGGGGCACTCCTTGGACGATCCGTGGCCGGTTGCGGGCTTGCCGTTGAAGTAGACGGCGTCGATGTTGTCCACTTCCCAGCTGAAGTTCACGCACTCGCCAGCCGTGATCCGTGTCTTGTCCGCGTCGAACTTGATGTTCACGGCGACGGTGGCGGTCGGCGTCGGCGTGAAGAGCGGCGTGGGTGACGGCAGCGGCGTGGTCAGCGGCACCGCAAACGGGTTGCGGGTCGGGAGCGGGCGCGGCGTCGGGGACGGCTGGCCCTCCTCGGACGTGACCGGCGCGTCGGCGGGCGGCGCGAGGCATTCGAGTGCGTCGACGGGGAGCCAGCCTTCGCTCGAACCGTCCAGCAGGCGGACGTTCATCCAACTGGCCGTTTCGTCGCGCTCGGTGACGATGACGAGCGTGCCGGCCGGCACCGCATCGCCGGCCTCGGCGTCCTCCGATGGGGTGTCGCGCAGCGCGGCGTCATCGCCCTTCACCTCGCAGCGGAAGGCGACGCCGGCGATCGACGTCTTGGCCGTCCCGCCGCCGAGCGCGTCCAGCCACGCCTTCACCTGCGTGCCGTCGATGCCGAGCGGCTTGGGCAGATCGCCCTCCGCCGTGAACGCGGCGGCCTCGCCGGTGTTGAGCGTCACGGTCTCGCCCTTGCGATCGACGGTCACGGCGCCCTCGAGCGCCACGACCCAGGCCGTCGGATCGGCGCCCGGGATGTAGCTGACGACGAAGTCCGCCTTGCCCTTGTCGACCTTGACCTCGATCCAGTTGGCGACCACCTTGACCTCGGCCGGCGTGCCGTCGCCGGCCACCTGGTAGCGCGCCGTGCCGGCCGCCTGATCGAGATATGCCTGCCGGTGCTCCGGGACGCTGAGGCTGATCAGCGAGTCGGCGCCGCTGTAGAGGTCGTTCGTCAGGAAGTCGGGCCAGCTGAGCGTGCCGTGCCCGTTTTCACCGATGAGCACGTTCGCCCCCGGTGTGACCGTCACCGTTTCGCCCGCGGCGATCTCGGCGGCCGGCTTCGTCTCGCTGACCTTGTATTCGACCGGTGCCGCGACCGCCATCAGCGACGGCGGAGCGGACTGCGCCTCGGCTGTGGGGGTGACGACCGCTTCGGGTGTCTTCTTGGCGCACGCGGCCAACGCGAGCGACGTGCAACCGATGATGAGCGCGGTGCGCAATGTGTGACGCGCCATGACCAAACTCCTTGGTTGGGCGACCGGAGGGCGGAACGATGGGGGCTCGACCGGGGGCCGCGCCAAGCGGGCGATTATAGGGGCAATGGTGCAGCGCGGATAGGGCGATGCGATTTGCATCGCCCCTACGGCCGGACGTCGCTTCGTCCCGCCATCGCCCGGGCCAGCGTCACCTCGTCGGCGTACTCGATGTCGCCGCCGACCGGCAGGCCGCGGGCCAGCCGCGTCAGGCGCACCTCGGCGTCCTGCACGCCGCCGGCGCGCAAGGCGCGTTCGATGAACATCGCGGTCGCGTCGCCCTCCAAGGACGGGTTCGTGGCCAGGATGATCTCGCGGATCGGCTCGCTCATCACCCGTCGGACGAGCTCGTCGATCCGCAGGTCCGTCGGGCCGATGCCGTTGACCGGCGAGATCGCGCCGTGCAGGACGTGATACAGGCCGCGGTATTCGGCCGTGCGCTCCAGCGCGATGACGTCGAGCGGCTCCTCTACGACGCACACGATCGCGCCGTCGCGCCCCGGGTCGGCGCAGATCGCGCACGGGCTGGCCTCGGCGATGTTGTAGCAGCGCTGGCAGTGGACGACGCTCTCCTTGAGCGCCCGCAGCGCCTCGGACAGCTGCAGCGCCTGCTCGTCGGGCATGCGCAGCAGGTGGAACGCCAGGCGCGACGCCGTCTTCGGGCCGATCCCGGGCAGCCGCGCGAAGGCGTCGATGACGCGTGCGACCGGCCGGGGCAGTGCGGCGCTCATCGCGGCCTAGATGCCAAAGCCGGGCGGCAGCTGCATGCCCTTGGTCACATCGCTCATCCGCGCGTGCGCCATCGCCTGGCTGCGCTCGACGGCCTGGTTTACGGCGGTGAGGATCAGGTCGCTCAGCATGTCTACCTCGTCCGGGTCCAGGAGCTGCGGGTCGATCGAGACCTCCAGCACCTTCTGGTGCCCGTTCATCACGATCTTCACCGCGCCGCCGCCGACGGACACCTCGACCGTCGCCGTTCCGAGCGCCTGCTGCTCGAGCAGCATCCGCTCCTGCATCTCTTGGAGTTGCCGCATCATGTTCTGTCCGCCGCGGGCGTTCATCGGCGGGCCGGGGGGCATTCCACGGGGCATTGGGGTTCAACCTTTCTGGGGCTGGAGCTAGGCGATGGACGCGATCATCCGTCGTCGTTTTCGGGCTTCGTGCCCGCCACCCGCGCGCCGAGCGCGTCGATCGCGTGGCGGACGACGGGATCGGCCTTGGCGTGATCGGACTTCGTCCGCGGCCGCGCCTCGTCCGCGGCGCCCGGCGGCGCGACGGTGCAGCGCACCTCGCGCGTTCCGCCGATGGCGCCGGTGACGGCGGCGGCGATCGCGGCGCGGCGAGCGGGTTCCGTGGCCCGGCTGCAGTGGAACTCGTAGAAGAACCCGAGCGTGACCGATTCGGCGTCGGCATCGATCGGCCGGCAGTCCTTGAGCAGGGCCGCCGTGTTCCGGTCCGCCCGGGCCACGGCGTCGACGATGGACGGCCAGCGCTCGCGGAGCGTGGCCAACGTGGCGGCGTCGCCGGCCGGCGCGGAGGCCGGCGATGCGCCGGCGGCACTGTCGACGTGTGACGCGGAAGTGGGTGTCGATGCGATCGAAGCCGGTTCGGTGTCCGCTGCGGTCGGCTGCGGCTTGTCGGCCGCCGCGCGGACCGACGGCGCGCCGTGCGGGGCGGTCGACGGCGCCGCGACGGCGGGTCGGGTGGACGAGGCGCTGGTCGGGGCGCTGGTCGATATAGCGGACGCGGCCGGTGCGGCCGCCACAGCCGGTGCGGCGGCGCTCGCCAGCAGCGACTCGACGAGCGCCAGCTCCATCGCCAACCCAGGCTGGTGGTGTTCGGCGGACGGGCGCGCGTCGCCGAAGCGGTGCATGGCGCCGACGATCAAGGCCGTCGGCAACCGCTCCGCCAGGGCGCGCAGCCCGGGCAGCTCGTCCGGATCGGCGTCGATGAACGAGTCGTCGATGCCGGTCTGTAGCAGCAACAATCGCCGCAGCGCGTCGAGCACGCCGGCCTGCAGCTGGCGCGCGTCCGTCCCGCCGTCCAGGCAGGCGTTGATCGCGCGCAGCCCATCCCCCGCCTCGCGGTCCGCCAGCGCGGTGACGATCGCGGTGATCGCGGCCGAATCGGGCGTGCCGAGGGCGGCATGGACGCCCGCGACGGTGACGGTGCCGTCGCCGGCGCTGACCTGGTCGAGCAGGCTCTCGGCATCGCGGACGCTGCCCGTGCTGAGGCGAGCCAGCAGCTCGAGCGCGGCGGGCTCGGCGGCCAACCCCTCCGCGGCGCAGATCCGCTCGAGCTTGGCGGCCACGATCGCCGGCGCGACGCGGCGGAAGTCGTGGCGCTGGCAGCGGGACTGGATCGTCTCGGGGATCTTGTGCGGTTCGGTCGTGGCCAGGATGAACAGCGCGTGCGGCGGCGGCTCCTCCAGCGTCTTCAGGAGCGCGTTGAACGCGGCCGTCGAGAGCATGTGGACTTCGTCGATGATGTAGACCTTGTAGCGCGCCTCGGACGGGCTGTAGCCGATCTTGTCGCGCAGGTCGCGGACATCATCGACGCCCGTGTTCGAAGCGGCGTCGATCTCGATCAGGTCGAGCGAACGCCCCTCGCCGATGCTGATGCACGTCGGGCATGCGTTGCACGGCGGGCCGCCGGGCGCGTCGCCCGTGCAGTTAACGGCCTTGGCCAGCAGTCGGGCGACGGTGGTCTTGCCGGTGCCGCGCACCCCGGTGAACAGGTACGCGTGGGCCAGCCGATCGGTCGCCAGCGCGTTGCGCAGCGTTCCGGTGACGGCGTCCTGGCCGACGACATCCTCGAACGTCGTCGGCCGCCAGCGGCGGTAGAGGGCTTCGGCCATGGACGATCGAGTGTAGCAGGACTGGTAGGGGCGAACAAGCGTTCGTGGGGGCGATCCCGCCCGAACCGTCCCGCGGCGTATACTTCCACCCGCCTCGCGCATCGCAGCGGGCGGACAGGAGCGACGAATGGGCGTCTTCGGCAGCGGCATGAGCCTCTTCAACCTGTTGAAGGAGATCAACCTCGGCGAGATCCGGCGCGAAGCGGACCAGCGGTTCACGTTGCTGGTCGTCGGCGAGCCGGGGCGCGCCGGGCGGTTGGCGGAGGCGCTGTCCGCCGCGCCGGGCAAGTCAGGCGTTCATCCGTGGGTCCGCGTCGTGGCGCTGCCGCTCGGCGACGAGGCGGCCTTCGCCGCTCCAACGCCCGCGGACGGCTTCACGCTCGCCCTCGTCACCCTGGCCGGTCTCGAGCCGCAGGCCGATGAGCGCGCCGCCTTGTCGCGCCTGCGCGCCGTCGGGCTGGCGTCGCTCAGCATCGTCCAGGACGACGACGGGGCATCGCGGGTTGGGGCGAACGTGCCGCGGCCCGGTGAGACGGCGCGCGTCGTGCTGCCGGCCTCGCTCGACGGCGCGGACCTCGTCGCCCACCTCGCGCCCGCGCTGTTCGAGCGCTTGCCCGCGGAGGATGGGGCACGCGTGGCGGTCGCGCGCCAGCTGCCGGCGTTGCGGCGGGCCGTCATCGCCTCGCTGATCGACCCGACGGCCCGCGCGAACGCGCTGTACGCCGCGACGACGGGCTTGGCCGAGTGGATCCCGCTGCTGAACCTGCCGCTGAACGCGGCCGACGTGGTGATCCTCACGAAGAACCAGCTGATCATGGCCTACAAGATCGCGCTGGCCGCCGGCAAGACCGGCCAGCCGCGCGACGTGATCGGCGAGATCGTCAGCGTCGTCGGCGGCGGGCTGTTGTTTCGGCAGATCGCCCGCGAGCTGATCGGGTTGATCCCGGTGATCGGCATCGTGCCCAAAGTCGCGGTGGCTTACACTGGCACTCGGTTCATCGGCCTCGTCGTCGAGCGTTGGGCGACGGAGGGCCGCCATCTGGAGGGCGGCGAACTCCGCGCGCTCCTCGGCGAAGCGAAGACCGGCGCCCGTGAGCTGGCCGAGTCCGTCGTCGACCGCGTCCGCGGCCGCGACCACGGCGCCACGAACGACGATGCCGCACCGGCGACGATCACACCCCGCGGGGACCGTTCCCCCGTGTAGGGGCGATGCAAATTGCATCGCCCTTACGCGGGGGCGGCCGGTTGTGATCTGCCCACCGCGCGCGCCATCACGTCCGCCACCGCCTGCGCAAACCGCACCGGATCGCGGGGCGGCTGGCCCTCGGCCACCAGCGCGCTGTCGTAGAGCATGTCGGCGTACGCGCGGAGAGAATCGTCGTCCGGCGCCGCGGCGTCCTGCTCGACGAGGGCGCGCACGACGGGGTGCGTCGGGTTGAGCTCGAGCACCCGCTTGGGCATCTCGACCTCTTGGCCGAGCGCCTTCATCATCCGCATCAGGTGGTCGCTCGGGCTGCCGGCCGGCACGACCAGACAGGCGGCGCTCGTCGTCAGGCGGTCGGACGGGCGGACGGACGACACGGCGTCGCCGAGCAGCGCCGCGATGCGGTCGCACAACAGGCCGGCGGCGGCGCGCGCAGCGTCGTCGGCGGGCGGCGCGCTGGCGTCCTGTGCGGGCACGGCTGCATCGTCGTCGGGCGTCGACGTCGACGTCGCATCCTCCGGGGCGGACGACGCGGCTCGTGCGGTGATCGCCGAAAGGTCGACGCCCGCTTCGCCGGCGGATTGGAACGGGTGCTCCGCGTGCTCTCGCAGCTGCGAGACGACGAGCTCGTCAACTGCGTCCGTGAGCAGCAGCACGTCGACGCCGCGGGCGCGGAAGCCCTCGAGCTGCGGCGCGCCGCGGAGCAGCTTGGCGTCGTCGCCGGTCAGGTAGTAGATCGCCGACTGGCCGGGCTGCATCCGCGCGACGTAATCGTCGAGCGTCGCGAAGCCTTCGTTCGCCGTCGAGCGGAAGAGCAACAGGCCGCGCAGCCGTTCGCTGTCGCCGGGTTCGTGGTGCAGGCCCTCCTTGAACACGGCGCCGAACTCCACCCAGAAGATCTCGTACTTCTCGCGATCGTCCGCCAGGATCGACGCCAGCTCGTCGTACACGCGGCGGGTGAGGTGGCGGCGGATCGCGCCGATCAGGCGGTCCTCCTGGACGGTCTCGCGCGAGATGTTCAGCGGCAGGTCGGGGCTGTCGACGACGCCGCGGACCCAGCGCAGGTGCTCGGGCATGAGGTCGCGGCACTCGTCCATGATGAAGACGCGCTTCGCGTACAACTGCAGGCCGCGGCGGCCCTCGCGCTGATAGAGGTCAAAGGGGGCATGCGACGGCAGGTAGAGCAGCGCGGCGTACTCGTACTGTCCCTCGGCCTTGACGTGGATGCTCGCCAGCGGCGGCTCCCAGTCGCGGGTGAGGTGGCGGTAGAAGTCGTCGTACGCCGCGGCGTCGATCGTCGACTTGGGGCGGGACCAGAGGGGTTGCATCGAGTTGATCGGTTCGCTGGCCAGGCCGTCGTCCCCGGCGGACTCGATCCGGATCGGGAACGCGACGAAGTCGCTGTGGCGCTTGATGATGCCGCGCAGGACGACCGGGTCCGTGAAGTCCTTGGCCGGTTCGCCGCCGTCGTCCGCGTCGTCCTTGCCGCGGGCCACGGGCTTCAGGTGCAGCGTGATCCGCGTCCCGCGCGCCCCGGCGGGCAGCTTCGCGATCCGGTACGCGTCGCCCCCCGACGACTCCCAGCGGACCGCGTGGTCGGCGCCCTGCTTGCACGTGACCAGCTCGACCTTATTGGCCACCATGAACGCGCTGTAGAAGCCGACGCCGAAGCGGCCGATGAGGTCCGGCTGCCCGTTGGACGCGACGTCGTCCGCACCGTCGCCATCGTCCGCCCCGTCGCCATCGTCCGCCGCGTCGTCCGCGCCTTCGCCGACGGCTCCCGCGCCGCCCTCGCCGAAGGGGACCGCGCCCTCGTCGGCGTCCCCGTCCCCTTCCGCCCGCTCGCCCCCCTCCGCCGCCATCGTGCGCGTGAAGGCCTCGGTGCCGCTGGCGGCGATCGTGCCGATGTTCGCGACGACCTCGTCGTACGTCATGCCGATCCCGTTGTCGATCACCGTCAGCGTCCCGGCGTCGGCGTCGGGGATCAGGGTGATCGCGAGCGGCTCGCTGAGGTCGACGCTCGGGTCCGTCAGCGCAAGGTAGCGGACCTTGTCGAGGGCGTCCGAGGCGTTCGAGATCAGCTCGCGCAGGAAGACCTCGCGCTGGGCGTACACGCTGTGGATCATCAGGTCCAGCAGCTTGCGCGTCTCAGCCTGGTACTTGCGGGTGCGCAGGTCGGATGACATTTCGGTTCGGCTCCTCGGCGTCG
>JBDTSC010000173.1:0-8027 GCA_039931375.1 Ardenticatenales bacterium | reverse complement strand
CGTCCGCGGCGCGGTGGAAGCCGCCGGGGTCGGCGAGAGCGGTGAGGAGCGGCTCATCGATCGTGTCTCCGAGGCCGATCGTGTAGATTCTGCGGCCGAGCTCGCGAGCGACCGCGGCGGCCCGCATCGCTGCGTCGACGTCTGTTCCAGGATCGCTCTGGCCGTCGGTGAGCAAGATGATCGCACTGGCAGCCTCGAGCGTGTCAGGGAACTCGAACGCCGCAGCATCCACCGACGCTTCGATGGCACGGTCGATCCGTGTCCCGGGCGCCACGGACAGGGCGTCGATCGCGGCAACGAGCGCAGTACGGTCATGCGCGTTGATCTGATCGTAGACGTGGGCGTCGGCGTTGAACGCCACAAGATGCACCTTGTCCCTCGAGAGGTCGAGGAGTTCGACGAAGTTCCGTGCAGCAGACTTGGCTGCGTCGATCTTGCGCACACCGGCACTCCTGTCCAGCATGCTCGTCGACGTATCGATCGCCAACACGACGCCCAGTGCTCGATGCGCCTCTTTGCACACCCGCTTCATCGCCACCGGCAAGTACGCCCGCCCCGGCACGGACGTCGCCGTCGCGGTGGCGGTGGCCGTCGCGGTCGGCGTCGGCGTCGACGCGGGCGTGACGGTGGCGGTCGGCGTCGGCGCATCCGTCGGCGTCGACGTCGCCGAAGGCGTGGCGGTTTCGCGCAGGCAGGCGCCGACGTCGATGTCGCGGGTCGGGAGCGGGACGGGGCCCCACGTGCGGCCGAGGCTGTCCTCGAGGTCGACGGCGGCGGCGGGGAGGCGCAAGGGGAGACGGCCGGTGGCCACGGCGGTGATGCCGTACGTCACGGTCAGCGCGTCGCCGGGCTGCATGTCGGCGACGTCCCAGCGCTGGAGCGAGCCGGCGGTGACGCGGCTGGGTGTTGGCGCGGCCGTACGCGGCAGGACCTGCCAGCCGGGGCCGACGCTGTCGACCAGCGACAGCTTCTTCGCGAACGGCTTGCCGGCTTGGTCGATCAGGCCCTGGATGGCGGGACCGACGCGCGAGGCCTGGGCCAGGTCGAAGTAGTAGCCGCGGCTGCTCATGCCGCGGATGTCGTTGCAGTGCGTCGCCGGCAGCGCGAACGGGATGCCGAACGGGCGGGCGCGCGGGTTGCAGACGCCGATGACGGTGATCCCGTTGCCCTGCGCCTTGTTCGCGCTGCCCTTCTGGCGGGTGCAGTAGTCCGGGAAGCCCGTCGGGCAGCCGGTGGAGTACAGGACGATCACGTCGACGGGCGGGATCGTCTCCGCGCGGCGGCCGTCGTCCAGCATCTGGCTGGCGCGGCCGAGCCAATCGTAGTACTGCGTGAACGGGTTGAGGCCGTCGAGCGAGATCCGGCTGATCGCCCCCATGACGGAGCCCTTGTCCGGCGTCAGGTCCTGCTCCGTGTACGCCTGGACGGACAGCGAGATCACGCCCGCCTTCGTACCTGTGATGAAGTTCAAGCTGTTCACGGCATCCCGCGCCGCGTTCTTCACATCGCCCAGGTGGTCCTGCATCAACAGGTGCTTGGCCACCATGAACACGACATGCACCGGCACCGCCTGCGGGCACGTCAGCCCAACGGTCACCGTCACCGCGTTCGCGTCGCACACGCGGTGCGCTCCGGCGCGGACGGTCTCCGCGATGACCGGGCGGCAGCCGCTGGACGGCACGCGGTCGCCGGTCTGGGCGAGGGCGGTGGGGGGGACGGCGGCGAGGGCGGCGTAGGCGACGGCGGCGAGCAGTGTGGCGGCGGCGAGGGCCGCCATTGGCTTGCGCAACGCGATGTGGCGCAACGCGGAGGGGGCGCACGCGGTCGAGGCGAGGGGGGTCAGGCGTGACATGGCGGGCGGCGTCCCATCCAGCGAGGCGCGCCCGGCTTCGGCCGATCGCGCGTGAGTCTGTTGGCGCGAGATTAGCCGATGTCCTTGCGCGCCGCCAGCGCCGCCGACTCGAGCGCGGCCAACCGCGCCTCCATCGCACCGAGGCGGTCGAAGCCCCGCTTGGCGGCAATGCCGAGCGCGACGACTGCCGCAAGCGGGAGCAGTCGAGAGAACACGATGACGAGGATCACGAGGATCTCTGGACCACCAATTCCACCCATTGCCGTGCAACTCCTTCCTACGATGATCGTGTCGCTGTCCGAACTTGGCGGACGCTCAGCATCGCGCCGCGCGACGGCTGTCTACGGACGTCAGACCGTGACCGAACGGCGCCGCTCAACCATCCGAACGGTGACGACCCTGTTCGACCAGGATGGCCAAGTGCTGTTCAATAAGCGACAGCGACGACTCGATCTGCGCCAACCGCGCTTCCATGGCCACAAGTCGACGCGTCTGGCTGTGCCTGACAAACAACCACGCGATCGGTACGACGATCACACTCGGTAGCACCAACCAGTACACGACCTGCATGATCAGAAGGGACCAGTTGATGCCCAAGTGTTCCACGATGCGCTCCGCTTCCCGCCGATTGCTCGTTCGTCTCGTCTCCGTCGCCGCGGTCGCCGCGGTCGCCGCGGTCGCCACAAGTTCGTACGACGCGGCCTCGTCGCCGGTTG
The DNA here is from genome assembly GCA_039931375.1 of Ardenticatenales bacterium. Lineage (GTDB taxonomy): Bacteria > Chloroflexota > Anaerolineae > Epilineales > Epilineaceae > Avedoeria. The sequence continues at coordinate 5,459 of JBDTSC010000173.1, read as the reverse complement.
CGGCGGCCGCGGAACCATACAAGTTCGCGTCGACACACGCCAGCCGTGCCGGCGTCACCGCCGTGGCCCCGGTCCCCGCCCCGATCGTCCACGGCCACATCCTCACCAAGCGCTGGTTCCTCCTCCAGACGAACTTCCAGGTCGCCGCCAACGTCGCCAAGGTCAACGGGATCCTCGACTCGGCCAAGGCGGCCGGCTTCAACGGGGCGATCCTCTCCGACGGGAAGTTCGACCGCCTGGACGATGGATCGCTGATCGACGCCTACTACCCGCAGCTGCGCGCCGTGCTGGAGCACGCCCGCTCGATCGACATGACCGTGCTGCCAGCCACGGCCAGCTTCGGCTACTCCGCGTCCCTCCTGTGGCACGACCCTGACTTGGCTGAGGGCCTGCCCGTGAAGGACGCCCCGTTCCGCGTCGCCGGCGGGCGGCTCATGCCGGACGCCGCGGCGGATGGCGTCGCGATCGCGAACGGCGACTTCGAGGCGCTGCCGGGCTCAGGCGACACGTTTCCCGGCTGGGCGTTCCAAGACGTGCCGGGCACCGCGACGTTCGTCGACCGCGCCGTGAAGCACGGCGGGCGCGCGTCGCTGCGGATGGTCGATCTCGGGACGACGAACGCCGGCAGCGGCAACGGCCGCATCCACCAGCGGTTCGCCGTCGAGCCGTATCGGTACTACCACGTCTCGGTGTGGGTGAAGACGGACGGCTTCCAAGGCGGCGACGTGCGGGTGTTGGTGCTCGGCCAGAACCCGAGCCGCACGCTGCAGTGGAACTCCGTACCGGTGAACGCCACGCAAGATTGGACGCGCTTCGACGTCACGTTCAACGCGCTCACCCACCACGAGGTGCTCTTCTACCTGGGCGTATGGGGCGGCAACAAGGGGACGATCTGGTGGGACGACGCGGCGATCGAACCAGCCGGGTTCGTGAACCTGATCCGCCGCCCCGGCGCGCCGCTGCGCCTCACGTCGCCCGACGGCGCCATCGCCTACGACGAGGGCCGCGACGTCGAGGCCGTGCGCGACCCCGCCACCGGGCGCGTGCCGTACAACGGCGTGTATGACCTGTGGCACGCGCCGCCCTCCGTCGCGATCCCGGCCGGGTCGCGGCTCCACGAGGGCGACGTCGTCCGCGCCAGCTACTACCACATGGCCACCGTCTATGGCGACCAGGTCACCGCCAGCCTCACCGAGCCCAAGGTGTTCGACCTCGTCGATGGCATGTTGCGCAGCACGCGGCGCGAGTTCGCGGCCGCCGACGCGTTCGGCGGCTGGATGCTGTCGCACGACGAGATCCGCGTCGGCGGCTGGGACGAGGCGCCCATGGCCGGCGGCGGCTCGCCGGGGGAGGCATTGGCGTTCAACGTGCGCACCGTCGTCGACCATGCGCGCGCGCTGGACATCGACGCGCCGCTCTACGTCTGGTCCGACATGTTCGATCCGTTTCACAACGCGGCCGATACGCCCGACCCGTACTACCTGGTGAACGGCAACTGGTCCGGCAGCTGGGAAGGGCTCGACCCCGCCGTCACCGTGATCAACTGGAACCACGGCGCCAAGGCGCACGAGTCGGCCTCGTTCTTCGCGGGCCGGGGCAACCATCAGCTCCTGGCGGGCTACTACGACACGCCCCCAAACCGCTTCAACGACCGCCAGTGGCTCGCCGACCTCGCCGACGTGCCCGGCATCGACGGCGTCCTGTACTGCCAGTGGGGCAGCGGCTTCGACAACCTGGCCGCGTGGGCGCAGCACGTCTGGGGCGGCGCGGAGTGGGTCACGCCGCCGGCTGCGCCGAGCGCCACCGCGGCAGCGGTACCGAGCGTGTCGGCGACCTCGACGCTGCCGACGTCGACGGCCACGTCGACGCCCGCCGCAACGGACCCGCCCCGCTCCGCCACCGCGACCGCGTCGCCCAGCGGCCCGACGACGCCGGTGCCCAGCGGCGGGCGCGTGTGGCTACCGTGGGGGCACCGCGGGCCGTAGGGCCTGTCCGGAGGAGGTAATGAGCCGCCGACTGCTTGACCACCGGACGCGCACGCCACCGGCTCGTTCACAACCAAGCCCGGCTACGCGGGCCGGGCTCCGCGTCGTCATGCACACGGTGTTCCAACCAGCCCCCGAAGGGGGCTTTGTCATGAACGAGGCCGCCCCTTCAGGGTCCGGCCGAACATTGCGGAGGCGGTCTCGAGCAGCCATTGCACCTGTTGGGCAATCGCCAACGCCCAAGAAGTGCCGATGATCCCATGTCACCGTTTCGGCGGTCGCAGGGTCAGGATGTGCATCGATCCCACACACCGGAGGCCATCGTATGCCAACGCCACGCCCACCGCGCTTCGCTGTCGCCCACCGCACGCCGGCACGCTCGGCCCGCGCCGCCGTCGCCGTCGCACTGGCCGCCGCATTGGCCGCCGCATTGGCCATCGGCGTCGCCACCACCGCCGGCGGACGCATGGGCAGCCGCTTTGTCGGCGCCATCCGCGCCGGCATCGCGGACGTTGGTGCACGAGCGGGCGTGCCCTTGCCTGCCGTACACGCGCAAGGGACGGCCTCAGGGGGACCGACATATGCCCTCCCCGTGGTCAACTTCTTTGGTGAGGACGACCTCTGCGAATCGTGGATCGCGGTGCAGAACATCGGCGACGGGCCGGCCCAGCCGGTCGTCGCCTACGTCACGAATGCACCCGAGGGCACGCCGACGCCAACGGTGACGCCCGTGCCGTGGCAGATCTCGCTCAAGTACATGTCCGCGTGCGGCGGCTTGCTGCGGCCGGGCGGCACGTGGAGCTTTGTCGGCGCGCAGGTCGCCAGCGGCGCCCGCTCGGGGTTCGTCCTCAGCCTCGACGGCGCCACGCTGGCCGCTGCCGGGGCCGACGCCTCGGAGGGCGACGACGACCAGGGCGCGCGGCTGTGCCAGCGGCTGAAGGCCCGCGTCGGCGGCGACTCCGTGGCGTGGCAGCGCTTTTACACGGCATGGCGCAACGGGGACGATTGGGAGGGCCTCCCGCTCGGCCGCATGGCGGGTCCGCCGCTGGCCGTAACCATCCACCGCTTCTGCCCCGGCCAGATGGCGCCCGGCTCGGACGCCACGAGCGCCTACACCGCCCTGGCCGTCGGTCGCGAGGTGCCGGGGCACCAATCCGCGGCCGTCGCGCCGCTCGCGCGACCGCTGATCGTCTCACCGTTGGTGTACCCGCAGGGCGGGCAGCTCCACGTCCAGAACGTCGGATCCGAAGCGGGGACGTTCACGCTGCGGTTCCAAGCGCCGGGTGCGTGTGCGCCGCTCCCGATCGTGCAGACCGTCCAGCTAATGCCGGGCGAGAGCACCCCGTTCGACCTCGCCCGCGCGCCGGCCGGCGCCGCGGCGTTCGCGATCGTCGAGGGCGATCGTCCCTTCGCGGCCGTCGGCCAGCCCGCCGCCGACGACTGGACCACCGTGCGCGCGGTGCGCTCGGAGCCCGACACGGCCGTGCCGGCGCCCGCGCTCGCCCTGGCCGCGGCGCTCCCACTCACGCCCGGCACAATGCGCCTCGATGTCGATGTCGTCAACGTCGGACGCACGTCCGTCACGCCGCGCCTGACGCTGTTCGGCCCGCATGGCCGCGTGGGTAGTCCGGTGCTGCCGCCCGTGACCGGTCCAGCCCTGTGCCCCGGCGCGGGGGCAACGCTCCATCTGACGGCAACGGTCGCCGTTGGCGATCTACAGGCCCACCTCGCGTGGGTGGACGATGTCGGGGGTACGAACGGCGCCGCGTTCGAGGCGTCCGTCGCCGTGGCGCGCATCGCGCCCGCGGGGACAGGCGACGGCATCCAGGCCGCCTACCGGGTCGAGGCTCGCGCCGTCGATGGCCGGGCCGCGCTGGCCGCCACGTCGCCGATGGCCGTATCGGCCGCCTACAATGACCTGAGCAACAGCGGCATCTACCACGTTCTGGCCATCGCGCGCACCGGCGACGAGGCAGGTCGGTGGGACTACGCGCTCGACCTGTATGACCACAACGGACGGACCGGTCGCCGCTGCGCCTCGCTCGACGCGAACGCCGCGGACGTCATCGACCTGAGCACGCTGCCGGACCTGCTCCCGCCCGGCGCCAAGTCCTCGGCCGTCGTCTCCGGCGTCGCGTTCGACGGTGCCGCGCCGGGCGACCTCGCCGTCACGGCGCTGTGGGTTCAGGGCGCGTACGTGGCCGACGATCGGCCGGGGGATGAGTGGGCGGCCGCCGCCGGCGTGCCGATCGGCCCCGGCTGGCGCGCCCTGGCCGTCGGCGCGGCGTGCGGCGCGGCGCTCGAACCGGCACCGGCCGGCCCGACGGACGCGGCGGCGCTCCGCGCGGCGGCCTTCGCGCCGGTCCTGCGCAACGTCGGGCAGGACGTGGCGTGCGACGTGGCGGTCCGCATCACCAACACCGGCGACGTGCCGGCGGCGGTCATCGAGGTGGCCTGGGGCGAGCCCGGGTTCTGCGGCCCGGAGTGCGCCGCACCGTTGGCCGTGCGCTGCCTGCCGCCCATCGCCCCCGGTGCCATGCTCACCATCGCCGCACCGGAAGGGGCCTACAGCAGCGCCTACCTGAGCCTCGACGCTGGCACGCTCGACGCGCTCGGCATCCGGCCGGGCGACGAACGCACCGGCGCCGCGGTGCTGTGCAACACGGCGTCGCTGGCCGCCGGCTGCGACGCCTGGCGGCAGCTGTGGCTGGCGTGGCAGCACGGCGGCACGTTCGCCGACCTGCCGCTGGGCGCGCTCGTCGGTCCGGCGATCGCGGTCCAGGTGGAGCGAACGTGCGCGGCGTCGTCCTACATCGAGGCGGGCGGCACGGCCCGCTACGACGCGCCGACGGGCGTCGATGTGCGCGCCGCGGAAACGCAGCCGGATCGCTTCGTGCTGCACGTGCCCGACCTCACGCTCCCGCTCGGCGCCACGCGACCGGTGACCGACGTGCCGATCGTCTACATCCAGAACGCAGGCACGCAGTGCCTCGGTGCCCAGCTAACGTTCACCGCCGACGCCGGCACCGCCGTTCGGTGCGACGTCCTGACCTTGAGCCCGGGTGAAAGCTATGCGATCGATATCCGCGACTGCGTCGACCGGCCATGGCACGGGACGGTCACCGTCGCGTCCGACGGACCGATCGCGCTGGTCGCGGACCGGCACACGAACCCGCTCGCCAGCGATCGCGCGCTGCCGGGCGCGCCGCCCAGGCCGACCGCCGCCCCCACGCCGCGGACGCCGGCGGTCCCGACGGCCACATCGACGCCGCCACCATCCGCAGCGCGCGGGCGCGCCCTGCTCCCATGGGCGGGACGACGGTGAGGTCTCGCGCTTCGGGCCGGCCCAGGCGGTGCTGGGCCGGCCCGTTGGCCATCAGCCCCGGTTCCGACCGGCCCTCACCGCCCACAGCGCGCTGCCGACGACGCTGACCAGGAACGCCGTGTACACCCACATCCCCGCCGACGCCCAGT
>JBDTSC010000172.1:0-8049 GCA_039931375.1 Ardenticatenales bacterium | reverse complement strand
GTGCCGGTTGCGCCCAGGAAGTGGCGCTAGCGCCGCTATTTACGCTAGCGCCGCTGTTTGTATTTTCGCTAGCGCCGCTATTTAGCCGCTATTTAGCCGCTATTTAACAGTGGCGACGGATCATCAGCGGGCAAACCGGACCTGCCCCGGAATTCATCCGCACCGCTCCTGGTCCCCGAGCGTGTACCGATGGCACCTGGCGGATCGCCATCCCGCCGATCGTGACGTTTCGCCCGCCGCGGTGTTTTCCTCTCCGGCGACGCTGTTGACCGGCGGCTCCGCCGCGCCTATCCTGCTTCGGATCGCCCCCCACGCGGCTGCTGCGTCCAGTCATGGTCTCCAGCCGCCCGCCATCACCCGGCCGCCGATCGCCAACGGACGACGGCGCCTGAATCGGACATCCCGCGCCACGCGCGACGGGTCCGACAACGGAGGTTTCCCATGGCCACCATCCAGCTTGAAATCAACGGCATGCCCCACTCGGTGGACGTACCGGCCGACATGCCGCTGCTGTGGGTGTTGCGGGATGTCCTGAACATGACGGGCACGAAGTACGGCTGCGGCGTCGGCGTGTGCGGCTCGTGTGTCGTGCACGTGAACGGCCACAAGGAGCAGTCGTGCCAGTTCGCCGCCGAGCGCGCGGACGGCGCGACGGTCACGACGATCGAGGGCCTTTCCCCCGACGGCTCGCACCCGCTGCAGACCGCTTGGGAGGCGCTCGACGTCCCGCAGTGCGGCTACTGCCAGCCCGGTCAGATCATGCAGGCCGCCGCGCTCCTCTCCCGCAAGCCCACCCCAACGGACGAGGACATCGACGGCGTGATGGTGGACAACGTCTGCCGCTGCGGGACGTACCAACGGATCCGCGCCGCCATCCACCACGCGGCGGAGGCGAACGGCCACAGCAAGGCGGTCGATGCGTCGACGGCGCTCGCGGCCGGCGCGATGCTGGGCGCCGTGCTCATCGGCGGCGCGGGCGGTGTGGGCGGCGATGGCGACTGCGACGGCGCCTGTGACGGCGCCTGTGATGGCGCCCATGCGAACGAAATCGTCCGCGCGCCCAAGTCGCTGACCCGCCGCAGCGTGATCAAGGGCGGCGTCGTGTTCCAGCTGTCGGTCATGATGGGCGGCCTGGACCTCTTGCCGAAGTTCGTGAACATCTCCAAGACGCAGGCCGATGGCGCCACCGCTTTGGCGGACGGCGATCCGCTGCCCCTCTCGGCGTGGATCCAGATCGCCCCGGACAACCGCGTCACGATCACCGTCAGCCGCAGCGAGATGGGCCAGGGCGTGCGCACCTCGATGGCGATGATCGTCGCCGACGAGCTGGACGCGGATTGGGCGGACGTCATCATCGCCCAAGGTCAGGCGGACGCGGCCAAGTACGGCAGCCAGCTGACCGTCGGCAGCATGAGCACGCGCACGATGTGGGACACGCTCCGCAAGGCCGGCGCGACCGCCCGCGCGATGCTCGTGAACGCCGCCGCCCAGTCGTGGGGCGTGCCGGCCGCGGAGTGCCAGACGGAGGCGGGCGCCGTAACGCACGCCGCCTCGCAGCGGCGCATGACGTACGGTGAGTTGGCGGCGCTGGCCGCAGCGCAGCCGGTGCCCGCGCCGGCCGACGTGACCCTCAAGGACCCGAGCGAGTTCCGCATCATCGGCAAGCCGAAGCTGCGGGTCGACAACACCGCCGTCGTGACCGGCAGCGCCGTATATGGCATGGACGTCCGCCGGCCGGGCATGCTGCACGCCGTCGTCGCCCGCCCGGGCGTGTTCGGCGGCTCGTTCAGCGCCGTCGACGACGCCGCGGCCCGCGCGGTGCCGGGCGTTACCAAGGTCGTCACGATCCCGACCGGCGTCGCCGTCGTGGCGGACACGACGTGGGCGGCGCTCCAAGGGCGCGACGCGCTCGTACTCACCATGGACGCCGGCGGGAACGGGATGCTGGACGATGCCGGCGTGCGCACGGCCCTGGAAGCCGCGCTCAAGCCGCTGTCCGACCTGCCGAGCGGCGCCGCGCAGACGTTCGAATCGCGCTTCGATCTGCCCTTCCTGGCGCACGCGACGATGGAGCCGATGAACTGTGTCGCCGAGGTCACGGCGAACAGCTGCGAGCTGTGGGCCCCGACGCAGGATCCCGGCGGGCTGCAGAAGGCCGTCGCCGCCGCGCTTGGCATGGACGCCAGCGCGGTCACGGTCAACGTGACGCTGATGGGCGGCGGGTTCGGCCGCCGCGCCGCTCCGGACTTCGGGCTCGAGGCGGCGCTCGTCGCCAAGGCGGTGGGCGCCCCGGTGCTCCTGACCTGGACCCGCGCGGACGACATGCAGCACGACCTCTACCGCCCGGCCAGCGCGCACCGCCTGCGGGCGGCCGTGGACGGCGCCGGCCAGTTCACCGCGTGGCAGCACGCGGCGGTGCTGGCGGTCAACGGCGGCGGCAACACGAGCCCGCAGCAGGCCGCGCCGCTGTACGCCTTGCCGTCCCCGGAGATCAAGCTGTCCACCACGCAGCTGCCGGTGCCCTCGGGCTACTGGCGCTCGGTCGGCCTCACCCAGATCGTGTTCAGCAACGAGAGCTTCCTGGACGAGGTCGCGTTCGGGGTGGGCAAGGATCCGGTCTCGCTACGCCGCGCGCTGCTCGAGAACGACCGGCTGAAGGGCGTCCTCGAGTGGGCCGTCGCCACATCCAACTGGGGCGATCCGCTCCCGGCCGGCGAGGGCCGCGGCGTCGCGCTCGTCGACGACTTCGGCGCGTACGCCTGCGTCGTGGCGCACGTGCGCGTGTCCCCCGAGGGCGTCGTGCGGGTGCTGCGGGTGACGGCGGCCGCGGATTGCGGCCGCGTCGTGAACCCGCTGAGCGCCGAGGCGCAGGTGCAGGGCGGCGTCGTCGACGGCCTGTCGACGGCGCTCATGGCCGCGATCTCGCTCAAGGACGGCCAGGTGCAGGAATCGCACTACAACGACTACAAGTGGTTCCGGATGCCGGACATGCCCGTCATCGACGTGCACATGATGGACAGTGAGGCGGCGCCGAGCGGCCTGGGCGAGGTGGGCGTGCCGGCGACGGCGCCGGCGGTGGCCAACGCGATCTTCGCCGCCACGGGCAAGCGCGTCCGGCACCTGCCGATCCGCGCCGCGGACCTGGCGGGCTGGACGCCGCCGGCGACGCCGGTGCCCGTTCCGACGGCCGAGCCGACCGCGGCGCCGACGGCGGAAGTGACCGAGCACAAGGTGTACTTGCCGCAGCTGCTCAACCGGTAGGGCGGTATCCGGTAGGCCGGTACGCCGGCGGCCACCGCGCCAAGCCTTCTCGAACCGCCTCCGCGAAGTGCCGATCGTCGTGAACAAGGACCGCCCCCATGCGCATCCGGATCCGGATCCTGCTCGCCCTGACCGCCGTCGGCGGCGCACTCGCGTACGCCCTGGCCGTGGCAGTCCTGCCCAGCGCCGGCGCGGGCCAGGCGCGGCTCCTGGCATGGAACGACAGCGGCCTGCACGAGATGGAGGCCGGCTACGACATCTACGCCGTCGAGCCGCCGGGCAACAACGTGCGGGCGCAGCTCGTCGACGCGAACGGCAGGCGGGTGCGGCCGGAGGCCGGCGGCGTTCATCTGACGTACGAAGCGGTGCCGGACGAGATGGGGTCGATCAACGCGACGTCCATCGGCAAGACGGACTTCTGGGCATCGGCCATGGCGCTGTTCGGCCACCAGCCGGCCGCCGACGCCGGCCTTTCCGGCAGCGCGATGCCGGGCGCCGCGAACGCGCCGCAGCCGATGCCGGCGGACCCGGCCCACGGCGGTTGGGCGGCGGACGGGATACCGATCACCCGCCACGACGACGCCGGCCGCGTCAACCCGTACCCCCTCCTGCGCGTGAAGGCCTTCGAGGCCTCGGGGACGCTGCTGGCGTCGGCGGACGTCGTGCTGCCGGTGTCCGACGAGACGGCGTGCGTCCGCTGCCACGCGTCCAACACCGTCGGGGCGGCGCGGCCCGAGGACGGCTGGGTGAACAATCCGGATCCCGAACGCGACTATCGCCTGAACGTCCTGCGCCGCCACGATGACCGACACCGCGGCGACGCGATCTACACCGCCGGGCTGGCCGCGAACGGCTACCTGGCGTCCGGCCTGTACGACACCGTCCTTACAGCCGGCAAGCCGGTACTGTGCACGGCCTGCCACGCCGGCGGCAGCGCGATGGCGCCCGGCCGCGCCGACACAACCACGCTGACGCGGGCGATGCACTACCGCCACGCGACGGTCATCGACCCGGCGACGAGCAAGTCGCTGAACGCCTCGACGGACAGGTCCTCTTGCTACACCTGCCACGCGGGCGCCCAGACGCAGCACCTGCGCGGCGCGATGGGCCATGCGGTGGCCACGGACGGCAGCCTGGCGATGCAGTGCCAGAGCTGCCACGGCAACATGCAGGCGCTCGGCAACCGCGACCGCAAGGCGTGGCAGGACCTTCCGAACTGCCAGAGCTGCCACACCGGGACCGCCGTGAAGAACAGCGGCGATCTGCGGTTCACTTCCGCGTTCGACGCCAGCGGCAAGGTGCGCGCCGCCGCCGACCCGCTGTTCGCCACAAACCCCGACAAACCATCCGCCGGGCTGTCGCTCTACAAGGAGTCGACGGGCCACGGCGGTCTGGCGTGCGCGGCGTGCCACGGCAGCCAGCACGCGGAGTACCCGAGCCGCGGCGGCAACGACAACGTCCAGGCCATGCAGGTGCAAGGCCATACCGGCTCAATCGGCGACTGCGGTTCGTGCCACGCCGCGACGCTCACGACGGTCACCGGCGGACCGCACAACATGCACCCGATCACCAACGAGTGGGCGCGTCGGCACGCCGAACCGGCGCGCCAGAACCTGGCCGCCTGCCAAGCCTGCCACGGCGCCGACGATCGCGGCACCGTGCTGTCCCGCGCGTGGGGCGACCGACGCTTCCAGGCCGAGGGGATGTCGATCAACGCCTGGAAGGGCTACCAGATCGGCTGTTACAACTGCCACAACGGCCCGCGCACGGACCACACAAGCGGCAATCGCCCGGCGGTGGTCCGCGACGCCTCGCTCACGACGGCCACCGGCCGCCCCGTCGGCGTCGACCTGGACGCCACGGACCCGGACGGCGACGCGCTCACGCTGCGGATCGTCCGGCAGGGAGAACATGGCCGCGTTGCGCTCGCCGATCGCCACGCGACGTACCAGCCCGACGCGGACTTCGAAGGCGTCGATACGTTCACGTTCGCGGCCTGGGACAACCAAACGGACTCGAACCTCGGCACGGTGCGGATCACGGTCGGCAGCGGCGTGCCGTCGCCTACCGCCGCCGGGCCGTCCCCGACGAGCGTCGCGACGGCGGCCCCGACGGCGATGGCCACGGACGCGCCGACGAACACGCCCGGCGCACCGCCGACGGAGACGGCGACGGTCGAGGAGACGGCGGGACCGGCGCGTTGGCGGGCGTACCTGCCGTGGGGGTCGCGGCACTGATGCCGGACCGGTGATCGAATCGGTCCGAACGCATCATCCCCACGAAACACATTTCTCACAATCGATGCCTACACTCGACCCGGCTGCGATGTCGTCCGCCCCAGGTCCGGTTTCGAGCGTGCGCGTCCGCATTGACGGCGCCGCCTTCGGACTTCCCCCCATCGCGCTCGCGTGCGCGCCACCCCCCGGCGCACCGCGTCCGTGTACCCGAACACCCCACGTGGAGACGAAGATGACACTCCAGCGCATCGCGCCGAGCGACGCATCCGTGCTGTCCGTACGCAACCTCTGCCGCCGCATCGCCATCGGCGGCGCCACCGCCCTCGTGCTGCTCCTCGGCACCGCCTTCGTCGCCCCGCAAGCCGCGGCGCCGGCCGCCGCGCAGGGCGGCCTCATCGCCTACCACAAGGTGGACCAGTGGCCGCAGCGGACGTCCGCCTCACAGGGCCTGTTCCAGACGCCATCGGACCTGGACGTCAGCAAGGACGGGCGGGTGTTCATCGCGGACCCCGGCATCGGCGGCGTGCACACGCTCCTGCCCAACGGCACGTTCGCGACGCCGTTCGGCGTGACGGGCGGGTTCCCGGCGCAGCTCGGGCAGGTCGGGCCGATCGCCATCGGGCCGGACCCGACGGATCCGGCCTTTCCGTCGGGCGCGCAGCGGATCTACATCGTCGATCCGGCGATCGACCGCGTCGCGTTCTATGACCTCGGCGGCACATACCAAGGGCAGTGGTCCGGCATCAAGGGCCAGGGCATCGCCGCGGACGGCGCGGGCACGGTGTATGTCCTCGACCGCGAGACGGGCCAGGTGCGGGCGTTCGATGCGGTCAGCGGCGCTCAGCGCTGGGCGTGGGGCGTTCGCGGCACGGACGATGGGCAGCTGACGAGCTTCACGGACATCAGCGTGACGCCGGACGGCGCCGTCATCGCGATCGGTGACAAGCGCGGCCAGCGCGTACAGCTGTTCGACGTCGCCGCGCAAGCCGACGTCGATGGCGGCGCTCAGCCGCTCGCGTTTCGGCGGAGCTACGATCTGCGCAACGCCAAGTTCACGTCGCAGGACAGCACGTGCAACGGCGATCGCGTGAACGCGCTCGGCGGCGATCAGGTCTTCATCGGCCAGGGGGACGGCGCGTGCCTCGTGGACGCGCGGACGGTCGCCTTCGCCATCGCCGCGAGCGCCAGCAAGAGCACGATCTGTCGCCCGACGGTTCTGCTGCCGACGCTGCGCGCGGACACCCAGCAGTACTTCGCCCTGGCCAAGTCCGACCCCAACCCCGGCAAATGCGGTGCCAAGCAGGGCGCAAAGCTCCTGGTCCCGGTCGTCGTGTCCTACAGCGACAACGCGCTGCGCCAGGTCGCGACCGTCTTCCCCGCCGCGTCGAACGATGACAGCAAGACCCCGGTGCTCTTCTCCCCGGAAACGCTGTCCATGTCGGACGCGGACACGATCTTTATCGCGGACAGCTCGTCCAAGTTCCGCTTCTACTCGACGGCCGGCGAGCAAGTGGCCACCTCCGCGCGAGACACGCAGCAGGGCAGCTTCGGGGGCGACTTCGAGTTCTTCCGCATCCAGGCCGCCGTCGCCGCCGACACGCTCGGCGAGGTGATCGGCTACTACATCAACGGCAAGCGATCGGGGTCGTCGTTTTCCGCCAAGACGGGCATCGGCCGCTTCCGGACGATCGAAAAGCGCGGCCAGAACGGCACGGACGAGATCATCGAGCCGGTGTGGACCGACGAGATCCAGTCCCAGAACGGGTTCCGCGGCATCTCCGTGCCGTCCATCGCCTTCAACCCTGTGACCAAGGAAGTGCTCGTGCTGCGCGTCGAGACGGTGCCGCAGCAGCGGACGACGGACGTGCAGATCGCGCGCTATGCGCCCGACGGCCGCAAGCTGAACCCCGCGTGGGACGTCCCGGACGACGGATCGAGCAACCCGTACGCGGACATGGTCGTCGGCCCGGACGGCCGGGTGTACGTGCTGGACGACATCAACGACGTCGTGCGCGTGCTCGAGTCGGACGGCACGCCGGTGCGCGACATCCCGGTCGCGTTCGACGCCCGCGCTGTGGCCGCCGGCCCGGAGTCGCCGGACGGCGCCGTGTTCGTGCTGCGCGAGCCGGGCAGCATCGAGCGCTACGCGGACGACGGGCGGGTCACGGCGCGACTGGACGGACGGCCGCTCTCCTTCTCGGACCCGACTACGCTGACGGACCTTGTGGTCGACGGCGCCGGCCGGGTATATGTCGCGGATGGTCAAACGAGCCTGATCACGGTGCTTGAGCCGTCCGACACGCCGGATGACATCCCGATCCCGGATGACGGCAAGTGCCTGTACAACGGCAAGGCGTCCGTCGACCCGGCGGTGCTGAACGTCGGCGAGTCGACGACCGTCCACCTCGAGCTGAACGGTCGCTGCGGCACGGACGAGGATCCGACGGACATCGTCGTCGTCGTGCCGTACTACCGCCAGCTGGCCCAGGGCACCGATCCGTCGGCCTCGACGATCAGCGACATGATGCGGCTGATGGCTAGAGTGAACTTC
>JBDTSC010000171.1:0-8053 GCA_039931375.1 Ardenticatenales bacterium | reverse complement strand
CCCCCTACCGACACCGCGTCTCCCCCGCCACCGCCCGATACACCCCCTCCAGCTCCCCCGCCCCCGGCGCGTACCGGAACGCGCCCGGCGACGCGATCCGTCGGAGCAGCGCCTGGTCCGCGTCCGGCCCGAGGCCGATCGTGAAGACCATCACGCCGCCGCCAAGCAGGGCGTCGGCGGCCGCGATGACCGGCGCCGCATCGCCGTTCTGGCTGCCGTCGGACAGGAGGACGATCACGGGGCGCGCGAAGTCGCGGCGGCGGGCGGAGCGCAGCTCGTCGTCCGCGGCGGCCAGGGCGCGGTCGATCCGCGTGCCGCTCTGGACGGCCAGCGCGCTGATGCCGGCGCGCACGCGGGCTGCGCTGGACGTCAGCGGCACCGCGACGGCGGCCGTCTCGCTGAACGGGACCAGCGCGAGATGATCATTGGGCAGGTCGAACAGCGACACGAACGTCCGTGCGGCGGCCTTGGCGGCGAGCAGCTTATCGCCCGTCATCGAGGACGACGCGTCGATCACGAGCACGAGGTCGACGTACTGGCCCGTCGGGATGCAGTGGTTGCGCACCGCGAACGGCAGGTAGACCGGCACCGGCACGACCGTCGCGGTGGGCGTCGGCGTGACGGTGGGCGTGCGGGTCGGCGTCGGGCTGGGCGTCACCGTCGGCGTCGCCGTCGGCGTGGGCGTCGTGGTCGGCGTCGCCGTCGGCGTGAACGTCAAGGTCGGGGTGGGCGTCGGGGCCAGCACCACGATCTCGGGCACCGGGAAGACGAACGCGCGCTCGATCCCGTCCGCGTCCGCGTAGCGGGCGACCGCGTCCACGTTCACCGGCCAGCGGCCCGCGCGCAGCGGCTGCACGCGGTACGTGAACGTCACGCCGGACGCCGGCAGCACCGAGCGGCCCCAGGACAACCGATCGTCCGCCTCGAGCGCGGCGGGCGCGGACGAGCCGCCGATGAGCGCCATCTGCGCGCCCAGACGGTCCGTCAGGATCAGGTTGCCCGCCAGGCTCGTCTCGACCAGGTGGAGGATCTGACGATAGATCGGGAACAGCTCCTCGGGCGTCGGCGCATGAAAGTAGCGCTCGGGCTTGGTCGCGATCGTCCGCAAGCCGTCCTCGTCCAGGTCCCGCCCGAGTCCGATCGTGTAGATCTGCACCCCCGCCGCCTTCACCACGGCCGCCGCCTGCAGCGGCGCGTCGTGCCCCGCCGAATCGCGGCCGTCCGTCATCAGGATGATCACCGGCAGCGCGTCCGATCGCCCGTCGCGCCCGAGCAGCGTGCCGGCCTGCCGGATCGCGTCCGCCAGGTTCGTCCCGCCGTCCGGTACGAGCCCATCCAGCGCCCGGATCACCGCCCCACTGTCCGCCGTCAGGCCGATGTCCACCGACACGAAGCCCGCGAACGACACGAGCGCCGCCCGGTGCCGCCGCACGTCCAGCAGCTCCACGAACGTCCGCGCGGCATCCTTCGCGCGCCGCATCGGCTCGCCGTACATCGACCCGGAGCGGTCCAGCACGAGGGCGATGTCGGCCCCCACCAGCCGCGCCCGCGGCGGGCAATCCGCGGCCAGCGTCAACGTCACCGCCGCCGTCTGCCCGAGGACGATCGTCCCCGGCCCGACGCGCTTGTCGCCCGCCACCCGGCACGACCCGTCCGACGGCGTCGGCGCCGGCGTCGGCGTGATCGCCGGCCCCGTCGGCTCCGGCGGCGCCGCGGCGGGCACGAAGACCAGCACCTCCCGCGTCAGCCCGTCCACCAGCACGATCCGCCCGTCCGCGCCAAGGGCGATGTCCTCCGCCGACACCGCCGCCCCGTCCACCTCGGGCGTAAACCGCGCCAGCAGCCCGCCGTCGTCCGCCCGATGGACCTCGACGGCCCCGTCCGTCAGCGCGACGGCGATGAGGCCGAGGGCGTCAGGCTGTTGGAGGGAGAGGGGCCTCAATCCCATCTTCCACTTGGACCCTCCCGCCCCGAAGGTCGCCGCCGCCACCCGCCGCGGCCCCGCCAGCAGCCCCGCCGGCCACCGCACGTCCGGCGCGCCGCCCGCGGCGTCGACCGTCCAGCCAACCACCTCGCCGGCGATCGCGTCCGCCGCCCACAGCGTCCCGTCGGCGCTGGCCGCGATGTCGCTCGGCCACAGGCCGACGCCCTCGGGCCAGGCGAACAGCGTTTCGCCGCCGTCCCGATCGAGCGCCGCCACCCGGTGGCCGTCCGGCCGCGACACGAAGGCCCGCGCCCGCTCGGCCGCCAGCCGGCCGCCGAGCGGGCACGCGCAGTCCGAACGCCAGCCCTGGGCGCCGGGCGGCGCCGGCGCGGCCGCGATCGGCAGCGCCTCCAGGCCCGGCCCCGTCGCCTGCCGCACCGTCCCGTCGGCGAACGTCGCGTACGCCGTCCCATCGTCGGCCACGGCCGCGTCGATCGCGTCGCCGACGAGCGTCGCCACGTTCACGGCGCGCCCGGCGGCGTCGAACGCGACGAGCCGGGCCTGCGGGCCGTCCAGGGCCAGCGTCCGGCCGTCGGGTAAGGCGGCCAACGCCGCGGCGGTGCTGCTGGACACCCGCTTTTCGCGCGCGTCGAACCGAGCCGGGCGGAGCCCGAAGGGCTGGGACAGGCCGGGGGCGGCCGCCGCCGGCGCTCCTTCCTCCCAGCGCCACAGCCCGAGCGCCGCGCCGCCGCCGATTACCGTCCGGCCCGCCGGACCGACGTCGATCGCCCAGCCGAAGGCCGCCTGCGCGGGCGTCGGCACGCCGGCGATCGAGAGCGGCGCATCCGCTCGCACCACCAGGTCGGACCCGCGCAGAACGTCGTAGCGCACCGCGCTCGGCGCGCCGCCGTCCGCCGGACCGACCAGCACGTGCACGTCGCCCAGCCCGTCGACGCTGACGTCAAGCACGCGCAGGCCCGGCCAGTCGTGGCGGGCGAGCATGCGCCCGGTGTCGTCCACGCGCGTCACGACGCCCGTGTCCGACTGGGCGATCACGAGCCCGCCATCACCCTCGCTGATCCGCACCGGCCGGATGCGGGCGCCGCGGGTCACGCCGGCGAGCGGCGAAAAGGACGCGCTCGCGTTCGGATCGTCCGGCAGCGTCAGCCGATAGAGGACGTTGTCCGCCTGCACGACCGGCGCGCCGCCGCGCGCCACCGCGATGTCCCAGCTGGGCGCCTCGTCCGCGCTTGCCGTCGACCAGCCCGGCAGGCGGTCCTGCCGCAGGCGCCGGCCGTCCAGCGTCCACTCCTCGACGTACTCGTAGGTGCGCTGCTGCACGTCGCGCCCGATCCGCTCCCGGACCTGCGCCATCTCGAGCGCGTACACCCGTCCGGCCGCCCCATCGACCGTCAGCGCCACCGGTTCGACCGCCGTCGGCCACGCCGCCTCGACCGTGCCGTCGCGGTCGACCACCAGGAGCCGTGGGTTGCGGCCATCGGCGACGATCATGCGGCCATCGTCCAGCAGCGCGACATCGACAGGCAGGATCGGCCGCTCGGGCCAGGTCCAGCGGGCGCCGAAGGCGTAGTGGGTCGGGGGCGAGACGGTGCGCGCCGTCGTCTCCGACGGCGTCGTCAGCGACGTCGCCCGCGCCGGCGCGAAGGCGGGGGCGAGGGCGACGAGCGCGGCGAGGCAGGCGAGGACCGCGAGGACCGCGACGATCTTGGGCCGGCGTGGGAGGTCTTGGCGACGGGGCATCATGGTTGATCACTATAGACGCGGGGGAGCGGGTGCGCGGTGCGGGGGGATCGGCCGGCGTCCGGCCAGCCCCGGCGTCGCGCCTACCCGCCCATCGACACTCCGAACGCCCGCCCGACCCCGTACGTTACGGCCGCCGCCGACAGCCCGAAGATCAGCTGCCGCGTGCCCGAGTACCACACGCTCCGCCCCGTCATCAGCGTGATCGCCGCGCCGATGCCGAACAGCCCGACGGCGCTGAGGGCGACGCTGGCCAGGACCGCCGTCCCGCCGCTGGCGAACATGAACGGCGCGACGGGCAGCACAGCGCCTATCGAGAAGAGAAAGAACGACGTCAGCGCGGCCGTCCAGGCCGAACCGCCCAGCTCGTTCGGGTCGATGCCGAGCTCCTCGCGCGCCAGCGCATCGATCGCGACGGCGCCCTGCGCGACGATCCGATCGGCCATCGCCCGCGCCTGGTCGGGCGCGATGCCCTTGGACTCGTAGATCATCGCCAGCTCCGTCGCCTCTTCCTCGGGCGCCACGGCAAGCTCTTCCGCTTCGATCCGGATCTGCCGCTCGTAGAGTTCGCGCGAGCTCTGGACGGACAACCACTCGCCGAGCGCCATCGAGATCGCGCCGGCCAGCAGGCCCGCGAGGCCCGTGATCAGGATCAACCGCCCCTCCGGCACCGCGCCGGCGACGCCCATGACCAGGCTGAGGTTCGACACGAGGCCGTCGTTCGCCCCCAGGACCGCCGCCCGCAGCGCGTTGCCGCCCACGGACGCGTGCCGCCCTTCAAGCCGCGCGATGCTCGCTCCGCCCAGGCCGCCTGGCGCGGCGGCCATCTCGCGCAGCAGCCGGCCGTGCGTCCGCTCCTCGGCGGGCATCGTGGTGCCGCCGACCTCCGGCTGCCCGGCGTAGGCGTTCGCGCCGGCCTGCTCGGCCTCCGCCAGCGTCGGCAGCACGAGCGCCGGGCCGAAGCGGCGGGCCAACGCGATCAGGGTGCGCGCGCGCCAGCTGGGCGTCGGGTCGGGCGATGCGGCGCCGGCGGCGGCCAGCCGGTCCGCCCAGAACCGGGCGTGGCGCGCCTCGGACTCCGCCATCCGCCGCATGACCCCCGCCGACTTCGCGTCCGCGTCCAGATCGGCGATCGCGCCGTACAACGCGGCGCTGTCCACCTCCGCCTGGCGGTTCGAGCGCCAGCGGGCGATGTCGGCGGCGGTGCTCGGGGCGGCGGTGGCGTTCGGTGCGGTGGCGGTCGGGTCAGCGGTGGAGTCGGCGTCGTCGTTCATTGCGGTGTCCCATTATTTCTGTGTTGTGTGCCGACGCAGCAGGATCTTGGTGCCGGCGAAGCGGAAGTCACCGCCGGGCGCGGCGCGCGGCAGGCGTCACGGGGCCGTCGGCGTCGCAGTCGCGTCCACCCGCTGCCCCGTCCACCAGCGCGGCGGCGGCGTGGCCATGATCGCGCCGCCCGCGTCCGCCAGGCCGACGAGGATCACGCGGCCCGTATCGTCCACCTTGAACACGCCGAACGCCGCATCGCGCTCGAACTCGGCGCAGCGCTCCTCGGGGCAGAACCAGGCTTCCGAGCCGATGATCAGCGCCGCGCCGGCCTTGCGGTAACGCCACAGGACCTCGCCGGGCGCCAGCTTGGCGGTCTCGTCGTGCAGGCGGATCGCGGCCGCCTTGCCGTCCGCATCGACCAGCACCGCCATCCGCCCCGTGCGCGGCCACATCCGCCACCGCTCGACCACCTCGCCATCGACGGTCACGGGGGTGACGATCAGGCTCTGTGGGCCGTCGAGGCGGTAGTGCAGCGCCACGTAGCGGCCCTGGACGAACGACAGCGGGTCGAAGGGCGCGAGCGGCATGAGGACCTGGCGTCCGGCGCCGCCCATGAGGCGCTCCAAGCCGACGAGCTGGGCGTTGGCGAACACGAGCGCCGCCACGAGGCCGAGCGCGCCGAGCAGGCGGCGGGTGCTCATCGGGCGCCCGCCCCGTCATCGGCCGCCACGCCGCCGATGGCCCCGGCGGGTGGATCACCGGGCGCGGCGGCGAGCGGCTCCGCCAGGCGCAGCCAGAGCCAGCGGCCGGCCAGCACGATCAGCCCGCCGGCGACCAGGAGCTCGCTCTTCTCGAGCATCGTCCAGTGCAGGCTGTAGAAGAAGTGCCAGAGCGTGCCGGCCAGCGCCGCGACGCCAAAGCCATAGAGCAGCCCGTCCCGCGCGTGAAAGGCCAGCACGAGCACGCCCAGCGCCGCCATGATCCCCGGCTCCGTCCACGTCGCGCCCGCCACACCGCACACGAGCGCCCCGAGCACCGCCGCACCGGCGTCGACCAGCGGGCGGCCGAGGGCGCGGCGGACGAACACGAGAAGGCAAAGTACGCCGGCCGCCAGCCCGACGGTGGCCAACCAGCGTATGCCGGGCAGCCAGCTGCCGAACGCGGCGATTGTCTCCTGGAGGAGGGCGCAGACGACGAACACGACCAGGCCATAGGCCGCCGGCGCGACGAGGTCTGCGCGTTGGCCGGCCAGCAGCCGGGGCCGCGAGAGCCACAGCCAGCCGGCGGTACACGCGGCGGCCAGCGTGACGAGGTCGCGCAGGTAGGCGACCAGCAGGAGGTCGTGGACGTCCCCCAGGGTCAACAGCAGCCACGCGCCGACGAGGCCGGCGGCGACGAAGCGCTGGAAGAAGTCCGGATAGAAGAGAAAGAACACGATCTCGAGCGCGACCATCGCCGGGCCCATGAACAGCAGATCGCTGTTCGTCCAGTCGCTGAGCCCGATGACGACCATAACCCGCGCGAGCAGGCTCAGCACAAGCGCCAGCTGCGCCGCGAACTCGGACAGCGCGCCGCGGAGGTCGCTGTCGCGCGGCACGCGCCGCGCGATGAACAGCGCCGTCGCCATGGCCGCGAGGCCCCAGACCGCGAACGTGCCCTCGCCGATGATCCCGGTCGCCGCCAGGAACCCCATGATCGACAGCGCCGACGCCCACGCTACGGCGCCGATGAGCAGCCGGACGTACCACGGGCTGCCGCCGAGGCCGCCGTCGTCCACCGCGCCCGCGTCGGCGCTGGCTGGCAGGCCGATCGCGGCGAGGACGTCGCGCACGCCGGGCGGTGGGACGATCATGCGGCGCCGCCCTCCTCGGCGGGCGGGCGAGGTGCGTCGCCGTCCGCGTCGATTGCGGGGCCGCGGAGCGCCGCCGACATCGCCAGCTGCTCGCGTCGCAGCCACAGCGCGGCCAGCCCGGCCTCGAGCAGCAGGAACGCGGACATCACGAGCCACGGGCCGCCGACGTCGCTGGCGCGTTGAACCCACTCGAACAGCCAGCGGAACATGCCCGTCGTGAGGACGACGATGATGCCGAGCACGGCCGCCGCCAACACGAAGAGATCGGGTCGGCGCCGCCGGAAGAGGACCAGGATCACCGCCGTGACCGCCAGCCACGCCGCGAACACGGCCAAGCCGCTGGCCCCGAAGCGGTCCTGCGGGGCGATGTCGTAGTGCAGCACGTCGATCGCGACGTAGGCCGCGGCCCCGGCGGTCAACGGCGCGAGCGTGGCCAGCGCGACGGTGCGCGGCAGCCAGCGGCCGGCACGCAACCCCGCGGCCGCCGCGCCCTCGTTCCACGACAGCCAGGCGCCGCCGTTCAGCGCCCCGAGCGTCAGGAGCATCCGGGTGAAGTCCGGCCCCAAATCGTTGATCCGTAGGTTCCACCACAGCCCGAGCGCCACGTTCGCCAACGCCAGCTCGAGCAGCCAAAGCGGCGCGAAGCGCGTGGCCAGCAGCCACGGCAGCCCGAGGGCGGCCGTCACCGCGAATAGCGTCCACGGATCCGCGCCCTGCTGGTACGCCTGGCCGATCGCCGCCAGCAGCACGCCGCTGAGCGCGACGGCCGCCGTGCCCGCGATCTGCCCGCCCAGACGGTCGACGCCGATGACGAGCGCCGCGATGCCGGCGGCGATCAGCAGGGCCTCGACCAGCCCGACGCGGCTGAGCCGACCGAGGCTGGCCCAGTTGTAGGCGAAGAAGGCGACGACCCCGATCAGCGTCAGCGTTGCGCCGACCGCCAGCATCGCCCGGTCGAGGAACCGCCGCCACGCGATGGCCGGCGGCGTGTGCAGCGCCGTTTCGAGCGCGGCGCCGTACGCGACGGTGTCCAGCGCGCCGCCGTCGAACAGGCGGCGCAGACGAGCGGGGGTGGCTGGGCGGTCGGGGGAGGCGGGCATGGGGCACAGGGTATCGCGATATCGGGCGGCGGGCTAGTGGGAGCGGGGGGATCGGGTGTAACGGAGAACTTGGAGGGATGTCGGCGGGGCTGGGAGGGGGCGTGCAGAGCCGCAGGGCCTCGGCGGGGGTGGCGGGGCGCCTGAGTTCGT
>JBDTSC010000170.1:0-8136 GCA_039931375.1 Ardenticatenales bacterium | reverse complement strand
CGACCTTCAGCGGGCCAGCGGCCTGCGGCGGGCAGAAGCCCGGCTCGCCCCACGTGACCAACGCGGCCTTGGCATTGC
The DNA here is from genome assembly GCA_039931375.1 of Ardenticatenales bacterium. Taxonomy (GTDB): domain Bacteria; phylum Chloroflexota; class Anaerolineae; order Epilineales; family Epilineaceae; genus Avedoeria. Next base: position 8,058 of record JBDTSC010000170.1, on the reverse strand, counting down.
GGCAGCCAAGGTTCTGCACTTCGATCCAGCTGTCGCAGACATCGTCCTGGCCCTGGAAGTTCAGGATCGGGAGGTGGACCTGCTTGCCGAGCTGGGTGTTCGGGGTGACCGTGTTGCCACAGCCAAGAGGCGTCGGAGCTTCGGGGTCATCCGCGAAGTGGAATGCCGCGTCGCCCGTGCCACAACCACCGTTGCGGTTGAAGTCGAAGAACACGGAGCGGTTGATCAGGAGGCCCTTGACGGCGCCGAGGCCCTGCGGGAACGCAACGTTGATCGAGATCGTGTCCGACTCGCCCGGGGCCAGAACGACGTGCGCCGAGGCGCCCGTCTCGAGGCTGCAGTTCGGGCTGGGAACGCGCGCGGGGATCGAGCCAGCGCCGCCGGTGCCGGAAGCGATCGACACGACCTGCACCGCGCCGCCGACGCCGATGACGTCCACGAAGAACTCATCGGACGCGCCGCCGTTGTCCAGCGGCGAAACGCCGGTGTTCGTGATGTTGATGGCGATCGTCGCGCGACCCGTCGTGCAGAGCTTGAGCGGGTCGAGGATGTTCGCGGCCGCATCGTCGAACCACGGGTAGCCCGCCGGGCGGCAGCTCGGAGCGCTGACCTTCAGGATACCCGAGATCGCCTGGTTCTGGCCGAACCAGTTGTTCACGACGACCGCGTAGGCGCCGTTCACGAGGCCGGTGGCCGACGCCCGGGACATCGGGTTGCACGCGTCGTCGTCCCAAGCCTTGAGGTTGAGACACGTCATCGAGTTGCCCAGCGTGCCGGGCGTGAACGCGTTGGCCGCGCCGCCGGGCTTCTGGTAGATGCGCAGCTCGGTGTCCGGGCTGCCCGCCGACCCGCAGGTTTCCGCGTTGACGGTGTGCGGACCGGGGCCGGCCAGGTTGAAGTTGAACACCTGGTAGGTCGAGAACCAGCTCTGGTTTTCCAGGCAGGCGCCCGGACCGCGCTGGCCGTCGAAGTCAGCCTGGGGCTGACCAGACGTGTTGAACGGGAACGATCCCGTGCCACCGCACGGATCCACGCTCCCGATGATGGGGCTCTGCGCCGATGCCGTGCTCGCGTTGGTCATGTAGAGGCCTGTTACGAGCCCCAAGACCAGCGCGGGCAGGGCAAGTCGTCGCAATACCGACTTAGTCATTCCCATAGCCTCCTTGAAAAAAAGGTGAATCACGAGTTGCGATCAGACCCCGGCGTTCCAATCGTCCTTGATCCCGCCGCAAGGCAGGATGCCCGCCGGGGACTGTCCTGCCCACTAGAAAACGTGAGCGAGCAATGAGAAGATACGGCCTGATGAGATTAATTTGCGGCGCGCTCTCCAAATGGGGCCGGGTCGCCCGCCCCAGCGCCCTCGATCCGAGCTGCGAGGCGTCGGCGATCCACCGCAGCTCGTTCGGGTGCAGGGGGCGGGCGACCGTATAATGCCGGGCGATGTCACCCTTCGTATCACAGTCACCCTTCCTATCACAATCGTACGCCCGGCGCGCCGCCGGTTTCCCGATTGCCGATGGCGCTGGAGCCGCACCGATCGACGGCTTCGAACCTCGGCGCCTGAACGCTTGATGAGCACGCTCTACGTCGTCGCCACGCCGCTCGGGAACCTCGAGGACCTCACGCTTCGCGCGCTGCGCATCCTATCCGAGGTGCCGCTCGTGTTGGCCGAGGACACCCGCCACACCCGACGGCTGCTGGCGCGCTACGACCTTCACCCGCGCCTGCTCAGCTGCCATGCGCACACGACGCCGGCGCAGTACGCCGCGCTGGTGGCCGCTCTGGACGATGGCGACGCCGCGTTGGTGTCGGACGCCGGTACGCCGGGCGTGTCCGACCCGGGTATCGCGCTCGTGCAGGCGGCGCTGCAACACGGCCACACCGTCGTCCCGGTGCCGGGGCCATCGGCGCCGGCGACGGCGCTGTCGGTGTCGGGCCTGCCGGCGGACGCGTACCTTTTCCTCGGGTTCCTGCCGCGCCGGGCGGCGCCGCGCCGCGCGCAGCTGCGCCAGGTCGCCGGCCTGCCGTACACGCTTGTGGTCTTCGAGGCGCCGCATCGCCTTGCGGCCTCCTTGGCCGATCTCGCGGCCGTGCTCGGGGATCGCACCGTGGCCGTGAACCGCGAGCTGACCAAGCGCTTCGAAGAGGTCTGGCGCGGCACGCTGGCCGGCGCCGCGTCGGAGTGGAGCGCACGCACGCCGGTGGGCGAGTTCACGCTCGTGATCGCCGGCGCGTCAGCGGACCGCGCAGTGCAGGACGAGGACGCCGTGCGCGCCGCGCTGGCGAGCGTGCGGGCGGGCGGGGTCGGGCGGCGCGAGGCATCGCGCATCGTGGCCGAACAGGCCGGCTGGGCAGCGCGCGATGTATATCGTCTATGGGAGGATCGTCCATGAGCATGGATCGACAGCCACGACGCCCCGTGGCGGCGTCCAACGCACCCGGCGCCGCGTCGTCCGCGCCGCCCACGCCGCTCGACCAGGGGCACATGCTCGCGGCCGTGCGGTCGCTGCCGGATCAGATCGACGCGGCGTGGGCAGCGCGGACCACGCTTGCCCTGCCGTGGTCGAGCAACATGTTCGACCACATCGTGGTGCTCGGGATGGGGGGCTCGGCGATCGGGGGCGATCTCGCGGCCAACGCGCTCGCGGACCACCTGCCCGTGCCGATGGTCGTCGTGCGGGACGACCGACTGCCGCGCTGGGTGACGGCGCGAACGCTGATCATCGGCATCAGCGTCTCGGGTGAAACGGCGGAGACGCTGTCCGCATGGTCCGCAGCGCTCGAGCGCGGCTGCGCGGCCGTCGCGATCACGCGCGGCGGCGAGCTGGCCGCGCGGGCGCGGGCGGCCGGCGCCCAATGGATCCTGCTGCCTGACGGCGGTCCGCCGCGAGCCGCGCTCGGGCACACGTTCACGCGCTTGGTCGCGATCCTCGACCATCTTCAGCTCGTGGACGGCATCGGCTCGATGCTGGACGAGGCGGTGGGGGCGATGCGCGCCCTCGTGGCGGCGGACGGGCGCGCGGACCGGTCAACGCACGGCAGCGCGACGCTGGCTGTCGATGAGAGTGGCGCCACGCCCGCGGCGATCGCCGCGCGCATCGCGGGCTCGCTCCCGATCGTCTACGTGCCGGCGGGGCTGGAGGCCGTCGGGCGGCGTTGGAAGGCGCAGCTCAACGAGAACGCCAAGATCGCGGCCGGCTATGACTGCGCGCCGGAGCTGCACCACAACAGCGTCGTGCCCTACGCCCCGCCCGGCGACGCCGTGCCGGCGGCGCCGGTGCACCCGACGCTGCTCTGTCCCGCGGGCGATAAGACGATGGCGCTGACGGCGAGGCTGCTCGACGATTTCGAACAGCCATACTCCACCGTCCGCGCTCCGATCCTGCGTTCCCGGCTGGCGCAAGCGTTGTGGCTGGTGCAGTTCGGGGACCTGGTCAGCGTCCACCTCGCCTTTCAGCGCGGCGTGGACCCGACCCCGATCGAAGCGATCGGGCGCATCAAGGCGCTCCGCACGCGCGGTTGACCTCGGGGTTGACCTGAGCGGTTGACCTGAAGGGGGACGCCTCGAACCGCGCCCGCAACGTCGTTGCGTGTGGACGGCTGGCAACGAGAAAGGGGGAGCACGTCGGATTGACCGACACGCTCCCCCTCTCTGACTTTCGATCATACGTACTTCCGGGAAGCCGTAACCTCGTCGCCGCAGCGACAGCGGCCTGCGCTTAGTTCGCGCCGCCGCCCGGGGGGGTGATGATCTCCGGCGCACGCACGCAGCCCAGGAAGAAATCGATGCGCTCCTGAATGTCGAGCTGATCGACGCGGCCATCCTGGTTCTTGTCGTACTGCGCGCAAAGGCCGGTCGCCTCGTTCTGCCAGCAGCCGGAGCGCTGGACACGCTGGATGTACGCCATGATGTCGCTCTTGTCGAGCAGGCCGTCGCCGTTCTCGTCGTACTGCGAGGTGTGGCAGGCAAAGAAGTGGGTGAGGACGGGGGAGGGCCTGATCTGCGCGGCAACAGTGCCGGCCATCGCGCTGAACGCGAACACGGCCATGGCCACGACCAATAGACGCTTCATGGGTGAGGGAACTCCTGTTCCTTAATGGTGGGCGCAGCAACGCCCGCGGTCATCCAACGGGATCAATCGAAAGTCAACCCGCCACGGGGCCGGTGACTGACATAGTATAACGCGCGGCGCCGTCGGTGGATACGCCGAATATTGTTCCGCCCCCATCCAGGGCTGCGCTATCATGCCGCTCCCGCCCCTCGCCCGCCCCTCTCCCGTCCCGTGGAGTCGCCGTTATGTCCGATCCCGCCATCCGCGCCGCCTGGCGCGCGCTGCCGATGGCCCTGCTGGTCGCGCTGGGCGCCTGCAAGGCTGGTCCGGTGCCCTCGTCGATGACGCCGTCCGCCGAGGGCGCCGTGGCGGACATGCTGCCGGGCGAGCAGACCGCCGCGGCGCTCGCGACGCCGGATGGCGTGGAGCCGTTTCGGCCGACGGACGGGCCGGCGCCAACCCCGATCCCGGCGCACGTGGTCTCCGCCGGCGGGGTGAAGGTATCCATACCGGATTCGTTGGGCGCCACGGTTGATGCCATCGAGGTGCCGGCCGTGCTCGACGCGGCGCAGCCCCTGGCCAGCGGCGTTCAGCTCACGCTGAAGGATTACCCGGTCAAGCGCGACCGGCCAGCGACGATCGTGATCCGACATGGGCCGCTCGACGCCGAGGCGGGCCGGCGCGTGATGCCGCGCTACCACGAGATGGTCAACTTCATCGGCCGACGGGACAAGAACATCTCGTACGTGCCCATCTTCGCCGAGCCGCGAGTGCGCGAACAGTTCGTCGGTCAGCTGCGGTTCCGCAGCATCGACCGCGGCGCCGGGCTCGGCGCGCGCTTCCTCACCCAGTTCGGCGCCGAGGCCCGACCGATCAACAATCAAGAACTGGTCTACGTGCTGGAGGGGCTCCATCACGACAGCGCGGCCTGGCTGTCGATCTATGCGCCGGTGACCGTGAACGACCCCGCGATCGCCGCCGACGCCATGCCAGCGGATCCGAAGGCGTTCGCGGCCGGCTACTACGACTACCTAACCGCGACGGTCAAGCGGCTCAACGAGCTCCCGGCCGATGCGTTCACGCCCAACCTCGATCATCTGGACTCGATCGTCGCGACGCTCCACCTGGACTGGCCGACGCCGTCGCCGGACGACATCCGGACCGCCCAGGCCATCGACGAGTGAGCCGCGCCGCTCGCGTCGGCCCCTTCGCGTCGGCCGGTTGATCTTGACCGGACCCATTGATCTTGACCGTACCAAACAGCACAGCGTGTTGACGGCGCGGTCGACCTACTCGGTCTTGCCCGACTTGACCAGGGTGGTCGCCGCATCGAAGTACGGCTGCGCCAGATCCTGCCGGCCGGCGGTGCGGTAGAGGTTGCCGATCGTCCGCTTGATGCTGGGCCAGTCGGGGTGGCGGCGCTCCCACGCCAGCGCGTCGGCGAGCGCCAGATCGGGCGCGCCGATCGCCACCTTTTGGGCGATCCGCTGCTCCACGAGGCTCCGGCTGACGGCCTCGTCGAGCATCGCCATCCGCCAGTTGTCGAAGTAGCCGAGCGTTTCCTGCATCGTCCCCGCCCGTTCGACGGCCTGTCGGGCGTCCTGGCCGCGGCCGAGCTGGTTGTACGCCTGCGCCAGCGCCTTCCACGTGTTCGCGTCATCGCCGCGGATCTGGACCGCCTGCTCGAGCGCCGTGACCGCGCCGTCCGCATCGCCGAGGGCCAGCAGCACCAAGCCGAGCGACCGCCGCGCCCGCGCCGACGATTCCTGCGGGTACACGCGCACGGCGTGGGTCAGCTCATCGCGCGCCTCGATGTTCCGGCCGGCGCGCATCAAGGCGTCGCCGAGGCGCAGGTGCGCCGGGCCATAGTCGGGCGCCAGCGCGATCGCCCGCTGGTAGGCGGCCACGATCTCGTCGATCGGGGCCTCAGCCAGCTCCGTGGCGCCCGCGTAGTAGTAGGCCGTCTGGCCGTCGTTCGGCGCTAGCGTGAGCGCCGCCTTGTACGCTTCGCGGGCGAGCGACCATAGGCTGTGGGCATCGTAGATCATGCCGAGGTGGCGCCACGCGAGCGACGAGCCGCGGTCCGCCTCGATCGCCCGGCTGGCCGCCTGGATCGCATCGCGCACGTCCGGCTCCATCGCGGCCAGGTCCGCGGCCGGCGGCGCCGGCACCGGCACCGTCCGGCCGAGCAGCTTTACCTGCAGCTGCGCGCCGGCCCCGGACCGCATCACGCGATAGCCGATGCCGCCGAGCAGCGCGACGACGATCAGCGCGACCAGCACCGCGCCCGCGCGGCCGCCGATCTCGATCGACCTCGCCGGGTCGGACGCGGACGATGCCTGCGCCCCCGCCTTGGCCCCCGCCTTGGCCTTCGATCCAACGCCTTTCGAGGGCTTCGTATTTTGGGTCATGGTCTTGCCGTTCCTTCTCCGCGACGGACTTGGAGCGTGCAGTCGATGCAGCTCGGCGCGAACGACTCCACTTCTCCGGACGGCCAGCGAACTTCGACCGCATCGACGCCCGCGACGTCGCCGAGGCCGAAGTGGGCGATGGGCTCCTGCGCGCTGGCGTAGCTGATGCTCGAACGGATCGTGCGCGCCTGCTCGCGGCCGCCCGCACGGACGGTGACGCGGGCGCCGAGGGCGTCGCGGTGGAGCGCCGGGTCCAGCGCGCGGACGGCCAACCACTTGCCCGCATGCGGCGCGCGGTTCTCGAACAACCGCGCCGGCGCCCCCAGGTTGAGGACGAGCAGATCCTGGTCGCCGTCGCCATCGATGTCGCCGGGCACCAGCCCGCGCGAGATGTCCACCAGGCCGCACCCCCCGCACACCGCGTTGTCGAGGATCGTGAACCCGCCCCGGCCGTTGTTCAGATAGGCCATGTTCGGCTCCGCCAGCCTGTCGAGCGGCGGCGGCAACGTCACCCCCTTGACCAACGGCTGGCCGCTCCGCACGCGGCCGTTGGCCACGACGAGGTCCAGGTCCCCGTCGAGCTCGAGGTCGGTCGCGACGATGCCGAAACCCGTGACGGACCGGCTCGGCCCGCCGATGCCCGCCGCGAAGCTGTCGTCCTGGAAGCCTGCGCCCGGGCCCAGGCTCTTGTAGTAGGTGGTCTTCTCGCCCGTGAGGTGCGTGACCACCAGGTCGATCCCGCCGTCGCCGTTCAGATCGTCCGAGACGATCCCCATGCCGGCCTCCGGCTCGCCCATCGCGCTGACCGCCGCGCCCCAGGCCACGGACATGTCGGTGAACGTGCCGTCGTGGTTGTTGCGCCACAGCGTCGTCGGGTCGCCGTCGTTCGCGACGAAGATGTCGGGCCAGCCATCCCCGTCGTAGTCGTCGGCGATGGCGCCGAGGGAGGAGCCGAGCACGCCCCGGATGCCGGCCGCGGCGCTGACGTCCGTGAAGGTGCCGTCGCCGTTGTTGTGCAGGAGCACGTCGGGCAGGTCGTGGAACGAGGAGGGGCCGCACCAATCGGGCACGCCGGCCGGCGACGTGCACTGCTTCGAGCGCTCGTAGTCCACGTACGTGGTGACGAACAGGTCGAGGAACCCGTCGCGGTCGACGTCGGTGAACACGGCGCCGACGGACCACGTCGTGACGTTGATGCCAGCCGAGGCGGTGACGTTCTCAAACGTTCCGTCGCCGCGGTTGCGATAGAGCTGGTCCGGCCCGAAATTGCTCACGTACAGATCCGGGTGGCCGTCGTTGTCGAAGTCGCCGGTCGTGACGCCCATGGAGAAGTACGTATCCCCGAGCCCGGCCGCGGCCGTAACGTCGGTGTACTGGCCATCCGCCTCGCGCCGGAAGAGATGGTCGGTGGTCGTCGGATCGGCTTGGGGCATCGGCATCGTGTGGTTGCCGTTCGGGAAGTAGATGTCCAAGTCGCCGTCGCCGTCGTAGTCGAACATCGCAACGCCCGCGGCGGAGATCTGCGGGAAGTAGTGGCCGCTCGCGTCCCCGACCTCGTACGAGAAGTCGAGGCCGACCGCAGGGGCGATGTCGAC
>JBDTSC010000169.1:0-8195 GCA_039931375.1 Ardenticatenales bacterium | reverse complement strand
CTGCACGAACTCATGCGCCCCGCCACCCCCGCCGAGGCCCTGCGGCTCTGCACGAACTCATGCGCCCCGCCTCACGCGCCTCGGCCCTGCGGCTCTTCACGCCCTCCCAACCTGCGTTCCCTCCTTGGACGCAGTTTGATGCGATCGCCCCGTGCCCGCTTGCTTCGCCCGCCCCGAAATGACACCATTCGACGTATATGCCAGTCCATTCCGCCCGGTCGCCCATCGATCTCATCGGGCCGCCAACCGTGCGTCAGGCACTGGCCGCCGTTCGCCACCTCGAGTCCAAGGCCCGTCGCCAGCCGAACCCGCTGCTCGGCCTGCTGATCGTGGACGTCCGGCTGCGCGAGATGGGCGTGACCGCCAGCGACGAGAACCGCCAGTGGGCGTTGGCGGGCGCTTTGGTCGATCTCGTCACCGAGCGCCTCGCCGCGCTGCGTCGCGAAGAGAATCGTCCAGGAGCAAGATTCCATGCCGCCGGGGCGACGCCGGCCCGGGAGCTGGCGCGGTTGGCCGACGACTTTAGGGCCGGAGACCACGTCCGCGAGTGTTGGAGCGCCATTCACAGCCGCTTCATCTCGACGGCCAGCCCGCCGATGGACGAGGTGGCCCGCGTGGCCGGCGTCGGCCGGGTGACGCTGGCCCGCCGGCTTAACCAAGGGCTGGCGCTGCTGTCCAATGACCTCCGGCGCCGCGAGCTCGAACTCGCCCGGCACGACACGCTGCCCTACAGCCCGCGGCCCGCCCAGCGGGTGCGCGTGCATCCGCACGGCGGCGCCGATCTCACCCAGCCGCCGAGCCATGTGGCGCGCCGGGTGCTCGAGTCAGTGCAGGCGGAGCGCCACCCAGGCATCGACCTCTCGGCAGCCGACGCGCTGGCCCTGGTCAGCCAACCGCCAGCGGACCTCGAAGCCTACCGCGTGGCGCGCATCGCGGCGTGGTCCCAGCTGCGCCACGCGTTGGACCAGCGCTTCGTGCGCCTGTTCCTGGTGGTGGACGCCGGCGAGGAGGAACCGGCCGGCCGATGGCAGACCGGCGGTCAGCACGATGACCTGGCGGCGGCGCTCGATGCGGCGGGCAGCCCGGTGGTCGCCCTCCTGGGTGCCCCCGGCAGCGGCAAGTCGAGCTTGCTCGGGCGTTTCGAGCTGGACGAAGCGGTGGCGGCGCTGCACGGCGAGACCGATGCGGTGACGTTCTTCGTGCCGCTGGGCCAGTATCGACCCGTCGACGACCGGGCGCTGAACGCGCCTGGGCTGTGGCTGGAAGAGCGCTGGAAGGAACGGAATCCAGACCTGCCCGAATTGGCGGACTTCCGGGCCCAGGGTCGATTGACGCTGCTTCTGGACGGGCTGAACGAGATGCCGCACCACGATGGCGCCGAGTACCACGCGCGTGTGGCGGCGTGGCGGCGCTACCTCGTCGACGAGCTGGCGCCGGTGGCCGGCAACCGCGCGGTCGTCACCTGCCGGAGCCTTGATTACAGCGCGCCGCTCTCGTCGGCGGAGCTGCGCGTGCCGCAGGTGCAGGTCGAGCCGCTGTCGGACGATCAGGTGCGGACGTTCCTCTTTGCCCACCGGCCGGCGCTGGCGGACCGGCTGTGGGCGGCGCTGGCCGGCACGGCTCAGCTGGCCGTGCTGCGCGTGCCGTACGCGCTGAAGCTGCTCGTGGACCAGGCCGGCCCGACCGGCGACGCGCCGGGCGGCGTCGCGGCGCTGTTCACGGGCATGGTGCGCCAGGCGCTGCGCCGCGAGATCGAGCGCGACCACCCCGCCTTCCGGCCGAGCGAGTTGGTGGACCAGCGCGACGTGCGCCAGGTCACCCAGTGGCGCTGGCGCACACCGTATGAGCTGCCGGAGCGCGGCCGCCTGATCCCCGGGCTGGCGGACCTGGCCTGGGGCATGCAGGCGCTGGGCATCGGCGGCGCCGGCGCGCAGGTGCGGGTGGACCGGTCCGATGCGCTGGCGCTGGCCGCCGCGCCGCCGTCCGGCGGCCTGATCCGCGCCGGGCTGGCGTTGGCCGTGCTGGACGAGGAGGTGGCGTCGGACGAGGTGAGCTTCCGCCACCAGCTGCTCCAGGAGTACTTCGCCGCCCGCCGGCTGGCCGCCTCGCCCGAGAGCGAGAGGGTGCGCCAGGCATGGCGCGCCGAGGACATGACGCCCCCCTTGGCGGACATGACGGCCACGCTCCCGGCCGGCGAGCCGCTGCCGCCGCTGCCAGCGACGGGCTGGGAGGAGACGACCGCCCTGGCCGCTGAGATGGCCGCGGACGCGACGGCGTTCGTCGAGCGCATCGCGGACACGAACCTGGCGCTCGCGGGCGAGTGCGCCGCCCGGCCCGGCGTGGCGGAGCGGATGGACGATGCGGCCATGGCCGAACTGCGCCGTCGCCTGGTCGAACGCAGCCGCGATCCGGCGGCGGACGTGCGAGCCCGCATCGCCGCCGCGCGCGCGCTCGGGACGCTGGGCGATCCACGCTGGCCGCGCCGAGCGGGGCCGGACGGCGACTACCTCGATCCGCCGCTCGTCGAGATCGCCGGGGGGCGCTATCCGATCGGCCGCACGGAGCCGTTCGAGGCGCTCGGGCGCAAGTGGTGGCCGCGCTATACGCCCCATGACGTCCAGCTGGCGGGGTTCGCCCTCGGCCAATTCCCGGTGACGAACGCAGAGTGGGCGTGCTTCATGGCCGCCGGCGGGTACGACGACGAGCGCTGGTGGGACACGCCGGCCGCGGCGGCGTGGCGCAGCGGGGTGGGCACGATGGTCGGGATCCACGCCAGCATCGTCGAGTGGGTGCAGCGCTACCGCGCCAACCCGGATCTGCTCGAGGCCACCCGCCGCGAGGGCGGCTTCTCCGACGAGGTGTACGAGCGGTGGCGACGGCGCTTGGCGATGACCCAAGCCGAGCTGGAGCGCCACATGGCGGAGATCTACCCGTCAAGGCGCGAGACGGCGCCGCGCCAGTGGAACAACCGCCGCTTCAACCACCCCGCGCAGCCGGTCGTAGCCGTCACGTGGTACGAGGCGCGGGCCTACTGCGCGTGGCTGGCGGCCCAGACCGGCCGGCCGTTCCGGCTCCCGACGGACGCCGAGCTGGAGGCCGCGGGGCGGGGACCGGATGGCCGCGACTACCCGTGGGGCGGCCCGTTCGACGCGCTCCGCCTGAACTGCGTCTTCAGCCACATCATGGCCACGACGCCCGTCGGCGTGTACCCGGACGGGGACAGCCGCGACGGGATCACGGACCTGGCGGGCAACGTCGAGACGTGGACGAGCACGCTGGTCGGCGACGGCGACGACACACCCCCCAACGGCGCCCGCGAGTGGCGCCCTGCCCTGGAGGCGGCCGACGATCCGCCGACCGCGCGGCGGATCGTGCGCGGCGGCAGTTGGAGCGACAACCATTCCCGGGTGCACCCGTGTTACGCGGTGGGGTTTGGAGCGGACTTTTGTCCGGAGACGGTGGGGGTGCGGGTGGCTTGCTCGGTGGACGGCGGCGCGATCCAGCAGAGGTGAGTGACCGGGCCCCGCTCAGTAGGGCTCCGTGCCTTCGTTGAGGATCGTCACGTATTGGTGATAGGCGTAGATGCGGTTGCGCTTGCCGCCGGTCAGCTCGCGGGTGATGCCCAGGTCCGTCAGAGTCTTCATGCCCGCCGTCGCGGCTGGGAAGGACAGACCACTCTGCTCCACCACGGCCGTGAGGCTGGTCAGCGCTCTGTCACAAAGCACGGCATGCACCCGCAACGCGGAGCTGGCGGCGCGGCCGGTCTGTTGGATAGCGGTGCGATCCTGGTCGAACAATGCGATCAAGCGTCGCGCGGTTGCGACCGCGCCCTCGGCTGTGTCCTGCACGCCCTGGAGGAAGAAGTCGATCCATGCCTCCCAATCGCCATCCTGCCGGACGGTGTCGAGCAGGCGATAGTATTCCGATCGATGGGTCTTGAAGTGGAGGCTGAGGTAGAGGAGGGGCTCACGGATGATACCGGCCTGACAGAGGAACAGGGTGATGAGCAGGCGACCGACGCGCCCGTTTCCGTCCAGGAAGGGATGGATCGTCTCGAACTGAACATGGGCCACGCCGGCTTTGATCAGGATGGGCATGGGCGTGGTGTCGTCGTTGAGGAACCGCTCGAGCTGCCCCATGCATTCGGCCACCGCGTGGGGTGGCGGCGGCACGAAGTGAGCCAGGCCTGGTCGCGGCCCGCCGATCCAGTTCTGCGTCCGGCGAAACTCACCCGGATGTTTGGCGCTGCCTCTTCCGCTGGACAACAGGATCTCGTGGATCTCCCGCAGCAAGCGATTGGAGAGCGGGAATCCCGCCGCCAGGCGATCGAGGCCGTGTTGCAGCGCGGCCACGTAGTTCGAGACCTCAACGACATCGTCGATCGGAACGCCAGGCGCCGAATCAAGCTCGAAGAGGAGCAGGTTGGACAGCGACGACTGCGTCCCCTCGATCTGCGATGACAGGACGGCTTCCTTGCGTACGTACGTGTATAGCAACAGGTGGGGGTCCGGGAGCAGGGTCGCGATGCTGTCCAGGCGCCCGAGTGCCAGAAGCGCGCGTTCCAGCAGCACCTGGCGCGAGCCGTCGAACGTCAATGGTGGCGTCGGCGGCAGCGGGTGTGGGACGAACGCCCGCACGGGCTCCCCGCTGACGGTGGTGACATCGTAGGTGCCGGTTGTGGTGCGCTTCATCGGCCGATCTCTTATTCAGCGTTGCTTGATCAGATGATATGTTATTCAGTGATTGGGGGCCAAGGCTTAATAAGAGGTCACCGCCCCGCTCGCTCCAACCGCTCCCGCACCAGCGGCACCACCTCCGTCGCGTAAAGCGCGATGGACCGCAGCATCGCCTCGTGCGGCAGCGTGCCGGCGCTGTACTTCATGTCGAAGCGCGACAGGCCGAGCGCCGTGGCGGTGCGGACAATCTTGGTCGCCACGGTCTCCGGCGACCCGACGCACAACGCCCCGTGCGGCCCTGCCAGGTGCTCGAAGGCATCGCGCGTCAGCGGCGGCCAGCCGCGCTCGCGGCCGATCCGGGTGTACATCACGCCGAAGTGCGGCCAGAGTTCCTCGCGCGCCTGCTCGTCCGTCTCGGCCACGTGGCCCGGCGAGTGCGCGCCGATCGGCAGGGGCTCGCGGCCGAGCTGGGCCAGGGCGTCGCGGTAGTACTGGGCATACGGGGCGAAGGCCAGCGGGTCGCCGCCGATGATCGCCAGCATGAGCGGCATGCCGTAGCGCGCGGCGCGCAGGACGGACGCGGGCGTGCCGCCGACGCCCATCCACGTGCTCAGGCGGCCGCTCTCGGTCGGTGGGAAGACGCGTTGGTCCACAAGTGGGGCGCGGGTGGTGCCGTGCCACGTGACCGGGCCTTCCTTCAGCAGCTCCGCGAAGAGGGCCAGGCGGTCGTTGAACAGCTCCTCGTAGCGGTCCAGCTCGAGCCCGAAGAGCGGGAACGACTCGGTGAACGAGCCGCGGCCGACGATCACCTCCGCCCGCCCGCCGGACAGCCCGTCCAGCGTGCTGAAGCGCTGGAAGACGCGCACGGGATCGTCCGAGCTGAGCACGGTGACGGCCGAGCCCAGCCGGATCCGGCTCGTGCGGCCGGCGATCGCGGCCAGGACGACCTCCGGCGCGGAGACGGCGAAGTCCTCGCGGTGGTGCTCGCCGACGCCGAAGAAGTCGAGGCCGAGGCGGTCGGCGAGCTCGGCTTCGGTGACGATGTTGCGCAGGACGGCGGCGGCGGGGAGGGGGTGGCCGTCGGGGGTGAGGGTGATGTCGCCGAAGGTGCTTAGGCCCATTTCAAGGGGGGGTGAGGGGGCGAAGTGGGGACCGGGAATGGACATGGGCATCGTCGTCCTTGGGAAGCGGGTGGGGTGATGATAGTGCCGCGAGGGGTCGGCCGCCCTTCCTCACCCCCTCCCTCGCGCACCTTGTGCATGCGCACCATGAACCGATTCGCCCGCCGCGGTGTCTGCACGAGCAGCGACGACCGACCCGATCCTCCCGCAGCGAGGCCCCGATGCGCATCACGCTCCCCGCTCGTCCGATGTCGCCGACCTGGCCGACCCGCCCGACTCGCCCGGCTCGCGGGACCCGTCCGGCCCACCGGACGAACGCGACGCCCAAGCACGCCGCCATCGTCGCCGCCCTGATGGCGGCCGCGGCGGCGCTCCTGTCGTGGGGCATCGTCCGCGACCTACCGCGCCTCGTCGAGGCGGACGAGGTGGCCACCGTCCGGCGCGCGGTCGTGCTGGCGGCGACGGGGGACCCGAACCCGCGCTGGTTCGGCCACCCGGGCTCGACGTACCACTACCCGCTGGCGGCCGTCGTCCACGTCGCGGTCGCGGAGTCTCCCACGGATTGGCTTGTCGCACCACCTTCAAGCGCCTAGTACCCCACCACTGATCATGCTCGTGGTGGCGACCAGAGAGGGGAACCCCTAGACGCTACAGTGGTGGAGCACTAGAATGCACACTTGGGCTGTCCGAGAGCGTGCCGTCGATCTCGACCTCGGCGCCTTCTGGATGCCCACTCTGGCGGTATCTACCCCGGATCATCGAGAAGATCCCAACCCACGACCCGAAGGAAATGCCGAAGTGAACCCCTTCGTCACATTCATGGCTTCCACCACTGGCCGCATTGTCCGCATTGTGGCGGGCATCGCTCTGATTGCATGGGGCCTGCTAGGACTCGGCGGCTCTACCGGCATCATCGTGGCTGTTGTCGGCGCAGTGCCGCTGCTGGCTGGGCTGTTCGACTTTTGTGTGTTCGCGCCGCTGTTTGGCTGCCCGCTGAGCGGCGCCAAGATTCGCGCGGGAGAGTAGCCGCACTGTAGCCAGACGAGCGCCCGATTCCTATGGCTCCATCCGCCGGTTCCTATTGCTTGATCGCCTGACTCCACCGACTGGATGGCGCCGAGACCAGTCAGTCGGCCATAACACTCATCGTGCAGAACGGCCGGGCGCTCTTCGGCGCACGGTGGTTCGGCGTGGACGTGGTGGACGTCACGGACCCTGCCCGTCCGCGCTGGTTGGCACGCCTCCCGGCGCCGGGAGATGTCATCGGCATGGCGCTGGTCGGCGACCGGCTGGGCGCGGCGGTCGTCGAGGGTGGACGGATCGTGCAGTCGCTCGTTGGCTTGAACGCGTGGTCACCGTAGGCCGCCAGAGAGCAGACGTTGCTTCGGCCCGCCTCGTGGGCTAGCATCGTTGGCATCGCCAGACGCGCCACCCGATCCCGTCGAGGTCGCCCGTGATCCCCTCGCACTACGGCATCTCCCACAGCTTCGCCGACGAGTCGCCGGAAGCCAAGGCCCGTTGGTTCCAATCGCTGACGATGGACGAGCGGATGGCGATATTCTGCGAGTTCACCGAAATGCTCCTCACCCTGAATCCGGACATCGCGGAGCGCAAGGATGCTACACCGATTGCAGGACGTGTTCGCGTCCTTTCACGCCCATGATGTGCGCTACGTCGTCATCGGTGGTGTCGCTGCCGTACTACACGGTGTGCCGCGGGCCACATTCGACATCGACCTGCTGATCGAGGCGACGTCCGAGAACGCACAGCGCTTGTTGGACGCGTTGCTCGACGCCAACTTCGGCACGGCGAGCCTGCTCACGGCCGACCAACTCCTTGCCAACGAGATCACTGTCTTCCGAGACCGCGTGCGAATCGACGTCCAGACGTCCACGCCAGGTCTCGAGTTCGAAGACGCATGGCGCAACCGCGAGAAACGGGACTACGCCGGTCAACCGTTCTACGTGGTGTCCCTCACCGACTTGGTGGCGTCAAAGCGTGCCGCGGGGCGGCCGGTGGACTTGGAGGACGTCCGGCTGCTGGAGTTGCCGGCCAGCGATGCGGATGATGCCAGCTGAGTGGCCTGGTGCCCGCTCGATCGACTCTGGGATCAGCCACCCGCCCGGCACCCATACCGCCGCGCCGGCCTGTTGCATGCACCGGCCCATGCCGATCACGTTTTCCGGGCGACCGGCCATTTCTGGTCGGCATCGGCAGGAATCGGTGATCGACATGCTCCGGAATCCTTGATCGGCATGCGCCGGAATTCCTGATCGCCATCGCCGGAATGTGCACGTGGAGCTCGAAGGTACGGGAGGCGTGCGCACACCCTGGTACGCGCGGCATGCACGGCAATCCGCGATCTCAGCCCGGATCGCTGCTACGATGGACCCGTTGC
>JBDTSC010000168.1:0-8219 GCA_039931375.1 Ardenticatenales bacterium | reverse complement strand
CCGCCGAGGCGGCAGGGTTCGATGTCTTGATCACGACGGATCAGAACCTCAGATATCAGCAGAACCTTGTCGATCGACGAATCGCCCTTGTCGTCTTGTCGTCTCCCAGTTGGCCGCGAATTCGAGGGGCCGTCGCGATCGTCCGCGAATCCGTGGAAGAGGCCGGCGTCGGAACGTACATAGAGGTAGACATTCCCTGAAGCGGTCCGGCGCACAGAGTTCACGGCCCCAGGAACCCCTCCACCTCGCCCAACATGTCCGCCTTGCGCATCTCCGCTTCCACCGCCTCCGCCTTATACGCCAACGACGGGATCGACTCGGTCGTGTCCAGGATGAAGTTCGCGCGGTCCCAGAGCAACCGCACGAGATCCTTGGTCTCGGCGCTGGCGCGCAGCGCGGCGTAGTCGGCCGGGTGCTTCGTGCGGGCGAGGCGCAGGTAGAACTCGACGTACATCATCATCGTCACCAGGCCGTCGCGGTTGCTGACGTGGCGGCTGGCGGGGTAAAGGTCATACGTGCCGTAGCCGGTGAACAGCGAGTGCGTGTAGGCGTTGAACTCGTCCAGGAGCGTGTAGAAGCCCTGCTGGCCGGACTGGCCGGTGAGATAGACGGACTTGTACTGGTTGTCGAGCGGCCCGGTGACAAACTGGGCGATCTCGCTCCGGTTGTACGTCGGAACGACGTCCACCGTCACCCGCAGATCGTCGCGGACCTCGTAGAAGTAGCGCTTGCCGATCGTAGGGATGAACCCCTCCTGGAAGCCCAGCTGGTGGTTCATCTCGTGCACCGTCACCTCGAGGGCGCCGATCAGGTCCATGAACGTCCCGGTCTGCCCGTTCGTCCACGTGGCCGCCTTGCCCTTGCTGTCCTGGAGCGACGTGACGATGTGGTGGCCCGTCGGGTAGCGCCGCCGCAGCACCTCGACCAGCGTCTCGTACCAGCGCGCCGACGTGTAGCCGCCGGCCAGATCGTCCAGCGACGGCCGGTCCGTCAGCGGCTCGTGATAGCCCTTGGGCGGCGTCGGCGTGGCGGGCGCCGTCGGCATCGCGGTGGCGGTCGCGGTGGCCTCGGCCGTCGCGGTGGCGGTCCAGGTGGGCGGGGGCGGCAGGACCGGCACGATCTCCACCGGGGTCGGCCGCGGGCCGAAACCGCTGCCGTCCAGCCCGATGGGCAGCCAGACCTGGGGCGATAGCTGCTGGAACGACGATGCGGCGTCCGCCCGTCGTCCCGTCGCCGAACGTCCCGTCGCCGAACGTCCCGTCGCCGAACGTCCCATTGCCGAACGTCCCATTGCCAACGTCGCCCCCGTCGCTCCGCCCGCCAGCCCGCCGGCCACGCCGACCGCCAGCGCCAGCGTGAAGACGGCGACGGCGCGCCGCTCGTTCATCGGTGCCCGATGCGTCATCCTCATCTCATCGCTCCCTTGCCACGATCACCGCCGGCACCGGCACGAGCCCTGGATCGCCCGTACCGTCCGGCAGCAGCAGGCCGCTGGACGCGCCGCCGTCCAAATTGAACGCGAGCCGCAGGTCCAGATCACGCGCCGTCGCCAGCCACTCGCTCAGCGCCCGCAGCGACAGCCCACCCATCGGCATGACCGCCAGCACGATCCGCCCGGCGCGATCCTGCCCGACGATCGTCCGCCGCGCCACCCTGCCGTCCTCTTCCGAATAGGCCGCGCCGCCGTCCGGCCGGACGAGGATCGGGAAGGATTGCACGGCCTCTTGGAGCGGCTCGGCCTCGTCGTATGGCCGCTCGCCAAGCCAGCGCACCTCCGGGCCGGACTCGGTCACGGCGAACATGCCCGCGAACGCGCCATAGCTCAGCCCGCTCGGCGTGCCGGCGGAGACGATCCGTCCTGTAGCCACGTTCTCCTCGGTGAAGTAGCCCGCGTTCACGACGACGGCCGCCCCGGTCTCCGCTTGCCACGCCGAGAGCGACTGCGGCGCGCCGGGGCGGTAGGCCACCTCGAACCGATACCGCCCCGGATCGACCCGCACCAGCATCGGCCGCTCGATCCGCTGGCCCGCCGCGTCGTTCACCACCGCCCGCCGCGTCGACAGGCCGGCGGCGATGTCGTGCCAGGCCGTCTCGCTTCCGGCGCTCGCGGGCGACACAGCGTCGGACAGCTCCGCGGCGGCGTCCGGCATCGCGCTCGGCACCGGTTCGCCATCGACGCCTACTCCGCCCGCCCCGCCGCTCTCATTGCTCCCGTCGACGGCGGCGACGTCGCCGCCCTCGGCCGGATCGACGACCGCGCGGGTAGCGGGCCAGACGGCTTCGCCGGGCGCGATCGCATCACCGCGCGGCGACCCAGGCGACGCGCATGCGCCCAGCAGCCCGCCGCCGAGGGCGACGAGCAGCAGCGGGCGCAGGCAAACGGGTCGGGGCGTCACGGGAGGGCGATGATGGCGAAGGGAGGGGTGCGGGTCAATTGCGGCGGGCGGGGTTAGCCGTTGCGGCGGCATCGCCAAAGGCGCCGCCGCGCCCGTCACGCCACCACCTGCGTGCCCGCCTCACCCCGCCAGGCCGCCGCGATGTGGTCGATGTCCGTGATCGTCGCGATCGCGCCGGGGGCACCGCCGGCGCCGGTGACGAACGCGACGGCGGCCGTGATCTTGGGGCCCATCGACCCGGCCGGGAACTGACCGGCCGCCAAATACTCAGCGGCCTCGCCCGCGGTCAG
Organism: Ardenticatenales bacterium; assembly: GCA_039931375.1. GTDB lineage: Bacteria > Chloroflexota > Anaerolineae > Epilineales > Epilineaceae > Avedoeria. The sequence continues at coordinate 5,533 of JBDTSC010000168.1, read as the reverse complement.
GCGATGGACGGCGCGCTCGTGCGGGGTGCCGTAGTCCAGCATGACGTGCGGCACGCCGGTGACGATGAACAGCCGCTCGACGCCAAGCCCGCTGGCCAGCAGCGCGGACGTGAGGTCCTTGTCGACAACGGCCGGCACGCCCTCGTACCGGCCTTCGACCGCCGCGACCGGGATCCCGCCGCCCCCGCCCGCGACGACGATCGCGCCGTCCGCGACCATCGCCCGGATCAGCGGGAGCTCGAGGACCGCCAGGGGCGTGGGCGAGGCGACGACCCGCCGATGGCCGAGCGTCGCGTCGTGGACAAACCGCCAGCCGCGCGTCCGCGCCATCCGGCGCGAGCGCTCGGCGTTCATCCACTCGCCGATCGGCTTGTCCGGCGCCGCGAACGCCGGGTCTTCGGCGTCTACGACGACCTGCGTGACGAGCGCGCCGACCGGGCGGTCGATCCCGCGCATCCGCAGCGCGTCGGCCAGGCTGCGCGCCAGCTGGAAGCCGATCTCGCCCTGGGTCTGCGCGACGGCTGTGGCGATCGGCAGCGGTCCGGTCTCCGCCTCGGCCAGCGCGGCGCGCCGCAGCGCTCGCCCGACCTGGGGGCCGTTGCCATGGGTGATGATCAGCTGGGCGCCGGCGGCGACCAGATCGGCCAGCTGCGCGGCGGTCGCCCGGGCCAGCCGCCAGGCGTCATCGTCCGCGCCCCGCTCGAGCGCGTTGCCGCCGATCGCGACGACGGCGCTGCCCGGGCCGAGGGCGGGCGCGGCGGCGGGTGCGCTCGGCCCGGATGCGGGCGACGCCGCCGGGTTCGGTGCCCCCGCGCTCGGCGTCGCCCAGGGCGCTGTCGCTACGGACAGCCCGCCTTCCAGATCGCCGGGTTGCAGATGCTGTACGGCATGTTCTGGTTCTGCGTCGAGAGCCAATGGCGATAATTGTTCCACATCGGGTGGTACGGCACGTTCGGGTTGCTCTTCAGCCCGTACCCGTAGATCGTCCACGGCTCGGCCGCGGCCATGTCCTGGATGACCTTCGGGATGTCGAATTGCTTCTGCGGGCAGACCTTGTACTCGAGCGCGGCCGCCGCGCCGCCCGGCGTCGGCGACGCGATCGAGGGGGCCTGCTGCGGGATCGCCTGCAACAGGGCGGCCTGGAGCGGGATCGGCGGCGGTGGCGCCGGCGGTGTCGCTACGCCCGGCCCGCCCGGGATCGGCGTGAACTCGGGCGGCGGCGGCGCGAACGGCGTCGCGCAGCCGCTGGGGTAGATGATGATGCGGGGGCAGGGCGGGTAGCATGGGTAAGGGTACGGCGCGGGCGGGTATGGCGGGTAGATCGGGTAGCTCGGCTGAGGCGCCGCGCCGCCAGCGGCGCGAACGCCGTGCCAGCCACCGGCCAGCCCGGTCGCCAACCCGACGGCTATCCCGATGCCCGCGATCAGCGCCCAGCGACGTGCTAGGACGCCGGTCATCGGCGGCAGGTTCGAAGTGTCGTGCGTGTGCATGTCTTCCCCTCCTCGGATCGAAGATCCGTCGTGGCCGCCGCGCTCCCGAAGGGCGCGGCGCGCCGCCATCCGTTGCGGCCGATGGCTTGGCCCATGTGCGCAGGCGCGCGGCGCAGGCCCGGGCAGGGGTTCAGTGCCGGAAAGGATCATAGCCAGAGAGGGGGGTGGACGGCAACCGGAGGACGCCCTGAACAGGCGTCACGACCCGCCGCGTTCGCGCCCGTCCGCATCGACGCTCGGCCGAGTCACGGCGCACGGGCCTCGCCCTTCCACGCGTACACCCAGTCCGCCTCCCCCCGCCCCGGCACGTCGTCGCCCAGCCGCGGCAGCGCGACCTCGGCCACGATACGGCACGGCAACGACGTGGCTGGCTCGATCCACGCTGTCCCGCTGCCCTCGAACGTCCACAGCCCGCCGGCGTTCGCGTTCACCGGCAGGTAGCGCGGGTGCGCCTCCCACCACGTCCCGTACGCCCGCGCGCCCAGCACGAAGTCGACGCGGCGACAGAGGCGCTCGCCGACGGGCTCGAGGCCGCCCGGCCGCGGCGCGTGCGCGGTGGCCAGCAGGATCAGCGGGTCGCCCACGGGCAGGCGGACGCCGAGCGCACGCTGGGGCAGCGTGATCCCGTCGGCCGCTCGGACCTCGGGCCAGGCGATGTCGAAGGTCGCCGGATCGTCCTCGTGACCGAGCGGCGCCACCCGCAACGTCAACCCGCCGCGCCCGTCCCCCGCGCCCTCCACCCTGTAGCGCATGCGCTGCCCGTCCACGTCGACATCCGTCCCGCCCACGACGCTGTAGGCGCGCCCGTCGGCAGCCGCCCAGCTGCGGCGCAAGGGATCGCGCGCCGCGAACCACGCCAGCGCGGCGCCGACGGCGGCGATGGCGGCGGCGCTCAGGGCCAGGGCGGGCCAGGCGGCAACCCGTAGGGTACCCGACGGAGAACGGGACAACTCCGACACCGGTTGGCTGGCCATCCGCCCCAGGATATACTACTCAGCTGTTATCCGCCGGCCGTCGGCCACCGTGCCGCGAAGAGGTACCGCCATGGATCGCCCGAACCGCCCGCGCTCGAACGCCCTCGGATTTCTCGTGATCGGCGTGCTGCTGGGAGCGATGGTCGCGGCCCAGGGCGCGCGGCGGACCACGGCCGCGCCGACAGCGCAGGCCACCACGTGCGAGTGGCAGCGGCTGGCCCGCGGCGACGAGCGCAGCAACCACGTGCTCGTGCCCGTGCCGGGCGTCGGCGTGCTCAGCTATGGCGGCGTGCGGAACGACCGCGGCAACGGCGACCTCAAAGACGACATCGCGATCCTCGACCTGAGCGTCGCGAACGCCGACGGCCTGTGGGAGACGGTCTCCACCACCGGCGCGTCGCCGGGCAAGCGGGCCGAGCACATGGCGGTCACGCGGCCGGTCGACGGCCACGCGCAGGTCGTGACGTACGGCGGCATCGACACCGTGACCAGCGGCAATCCGGGCGGGACGTTCACATGGCGCTCGCCGCTGATGTCCGGCGGCCAGGCGGACGGCCGATTGGGCGCGCTCGCGCCGCAGGGCGTCCTGAAGAACGGCTCCGTGCTCACGTTGAACGGCACGAGCGGCAGCTGGACGCCGCTGCCGAGCGATGTCGGCCCGCTCACCGACGCCTCCGCGGTCTACTGGCCCGAGGGCGATTCGATGATCCTGTTCGGCGGCCGCACCGGCACCGAGAATCGCAACGCGGTGAATCGGCTGAACGTCCTGGGCATGGATACCGATCCGGTGAAGTGGACCAGCTCCGACCTGCCCGGCGCGCCGATCGCCCGCTGGGCGCACTCGGCGGTCTACGACGCGGGCAAGCAGCGCATGGTCGTGTTCGGCGGCACGACGGATTGGCGGACCGGCCGCAACGACGTCTGGTCGCTCGATCTGTCCAGCGGCTGGGCGAGCGCGAAGTGGCAGGAGCTGAAGCCCGTCGGCCGCGCTCCGGGGCGCCGCTTCGATCACGCCGCCGTGTACCTGCCCGGGCTGCACTGGATGGTCGTCTTCGGCGGCACGCGCAACGGCAGCGACGTCCTCGACGACGTCGCCGCCCTGGACCTCTCCGTCGATCCGCCGGTCTGGACGCCGCTCGTGCCGACCGGCACCGCGCCGCCCGGCCTGGCCTATTTGGCGGGCTCGACCACGGACGCCAAGGGCGGCGACATGGCCGTGTTCTACGGCGGCGAGGTCAGCGCATCGTCCAAGCGCGAGGCGTGGGGCCTTGCGTGCTCCGGCGGCGCTGTGGTTCCGACCGCGACGCCATCCGTCGGCGCCACCACCGTCCCGACGGAGACCGTCCTCCCGACCGCGACGCCATCCGTCGGCGCCACCACCGTCCCAACGGAGACCGTCCTCCCGACCGCGACGCCATCCGTCGGCGCCACCACCGTCCCGACGGAGACCGTTCTCCCGACCGCGACGCCCGCGCCGGCGACCGAAACACCCGGCGGCATGATCTACCTTCCGTCCACGTTCAACGGCGTCAGGGTGCGCTGAGGTCGTTTGAGAGATCGTCCGACAGCGCGCGAATACCGGCGTCGTTCGGGTTGAGCGCCGCCGCGCGCGCCGCCGCGTCGCGCGCCTCGGCCCGCGCACCCGTGCGCGCGAGCAGCAGCGCCAGATCGGCCCACCCCCGCGCGTCCTCCGGCACCAGCCGGACGACGTCGCGCGCCGTCTTCAACCCGCCGCTGACGTCGTCGGCCTGGAGCTGGGCGGCGACGCGCGCCCTGAGCGCGGCGACGTCGCCGGCGTTGCGCGGATCGTCGAAGTAGTGCGACCAAGCGTCCACGGCGCCCGGCGCGTCGCCGTTCGCCAGCCGGGCGGCGGCGATCGTCTTCCAGCCCTGGTAGTAGAAGCGGTCCATCGTCAGCGCGGACTCGGCCAGCGGCCGGGCGACCGCCGGCCGTCCGTCGAGCAGCTCGACCTGGGCGGACTCGGCGAGCAGCTCGGGCCAGTTCGGCGCAAGGACACGGACGGCAGCGTATGCATCGCGAGCGGACGCCAACCGGTCCCGCCGCCGCGCTGGTTCGCGCGTCAGATCGCCCCATAGCCGCAGCGCGCGCGCCTTGGCCACGGCCGTCGGCGCGTCGCCTGGCGCGAGCGCGAGCGCCGTGTCGAAGTGGCCGAGCGCCGCCAGGAAGGCGTCATCGCGGCGCGCGGCGAGGGTGGTGACGGCGCCGTCGGCGAGCGAGACGTCATATTCGTCGCGTGCGTCGCTCCGCCCCAGCCGCGCCAGCTCGGCCACGACCTCGGCCGTCCACAGGTCCGCGCGCACGTCCGCCGCCATCCCGCGCGCCAGGCGGTAGCGCGCCTCCCACGGCGCCAGCCGCGCTGCCCGCCGATAGCGATCGTCGGCCCCGTCAAGCAGCGCCCGCGCGCGGCTGAACTCGCCTTGCTCGCGCCACTGCGCAACCCGGTCCTCCCAGGCGATGCGGCCTTCTTTGTATGTGGCGTCGGCGATGGTCGGGGTCAGGGCGAGGGCGGCCAAGAGGGCGGCCAAGAGGGCGGCGAACGGGGCGGCGAGGTGGGTTCCCGGCACCGCGAACGTACGCGCCCGCAGCGCGATCACCCCCCCGACCGACACGGCCAGCACCGCGAGCGTTCCCGCCGCCGCCGGCACCGCGTCCGACGGCCCGTCGGCGCCGAACCGCAGGGCGAGGAAGTGGGCGATGATCGCCCCGCCGACGACCGCCACGGCGCCGAGCGACGCCCTCGTCCGTCCCCGCCCGCTGATCGCGACGCCGACGACGGCCGCCGCGAGGCCGACGAGCGCCATGGCGCCGATCGCCCCCGGCCCGACCAGGCCCGCGCGGCCGAAATCGTACAGGCCGGTGACGGCGATCAGCGCCGCCGCCCACACGCCTTCGGCGAGCGGCGGCACGTCCTCGTCGTCGAGCGAGACATGCGGCTCGTCCCCGCGGCCGACGCGCGCCCCGATCAGCGCCCCGATCAGCGCCCCGATCGTGATCCACAGCACGACGCCCGTAGCCGTGACGACGAACCCGACATCCGTTTCGACGACG
>JBDTSC010000167.1:0-8233 GCA_039931375.1 Ardenticatenales bacterium | reverse complement strand
GGCGGCGGCCCGACGATCAGCGCCGCCGACGCGCGCGCCGCGGCCTGCGCGGCGGCCTGGCGCAAGTACCCCGCTTTGCGCGACGTCCAGCCGACGGCGCGGATGGAGGGCGATGCGCGCGTCTTCACGTTCAAGGCGCCGCGCGGCGCCGCCCCCGTATCGTTGATCGTGCGCGTAACCATCGAGGCGGATGGCACGGTGCGTCGGATCGTCGCCGGCCGCTGAGCGAGAGTTCTGGGCGTTGGCCGGACGGTCACCTCCGCCGCGGACGCGGCGCGGACGACCGTCCGGCCGGCGCCGCGACGAACCGCCACTCGCCGTGATCGGCCGAGCGGAGCGCGGCGCCACGCTCCACCAACCAGTCGAGGCGCGCCACGATGGTCCGCAGCGCGGTGGCGTCCAGCGCCGCGCCATCCTCCGCCGCGTCGTCGCGCGGCACGAGGTCGAGCCGTACCGCGATGCGCCACGCCGACTCGGGCGCATCGCCCAGCGCGCGCCTCGTCGCATGCAGTGCGGCGCGCGTCTCGGCCACGCGGCGCGCCACCAGCACGCGCGGTGCGCGGATCCGCTCGCCGTGCCCGGGCAGCCACGCCGTCGGCGCCACGAGCGCAAGCCGTCGCCACGCGCGCATCTGGGCGCCGAGCAGCGCCGGCCGCGCACCGCCCGCGGCGCTCGGGGCCAGGTCCGGCGGCATCGGCCGATGCCGCTCGATCGTGTCGCCCGTGACGGCCAGCCCGAAAAGGGCATGGGTGAGCGCGATGTGGTCCGGGCAATGGTCGCCCGTGTGCACGACGGTCCAGCGCGCTTCATCGTCGTGCGCCGCGGACAACCGCTCGCCGTCCGCCAGCGCGGCCGTGGCCGCGCGCGGCACGCCCACGGGGGAATCCGCCAACTCCGCGGACAGCGTGGCCCGCATCCCGTCGAGCAACTGCGAGGCACGCTGCTCGGGGACTCCGGCGGCCACAGCGGCCCTCCGCTCGTTCGCGACACGCCTTGCGGCGGCCGCCAACGGGTCGCACAGCGCGTCGAGCACATCCGGATGCGCCAGCACCCGCGCGCCGCTGTCGGCCTGCAGCCGCGCCGTCAACCCTGCGTGCCCTCCGTGTGCGTGCGTCACCACGATGCGCTCGACGTCGCGAATGCTGTAGCCGAACGCGGTGAGCGCGTCGCGCACGGCGCCGTACGCCGCGGCGGTCGCCGGCCCCGGGTCGACGAGGGTGATCGGTTCGCCCGTCAGCAGCCAGGCGTTGCGGGGCGAACCGGCCCCGACGGCGGGTATGACGATGCGCAGGACGGGCTCGCGGGAGCGAACGGCCGACGGGGGGCCCACGGCGTGCGCCGGGCCGGTGCGCGCGTGCGGGTCAGCCGTGGGGCGGCGCTTCGGCGGCCGGCGCCGGCATGGAACTCGCCGTCAGCGCGCGGCTCTTCAACAGAATGTCCCAACGGCCCCGCTGCACAACGTCGCCCGTCTGGTTGATCAGCTTGACCCCGAACGTTACGAGCCCACCCCCGAGCGCGCGGGCGAGCTTGGTTTCGAGCACCTCGATCTCGAGGTGGACCGTATCGCCGGCGAACACGGGTTTGCGGAACTTCCAGTCCAGCCCGAGGAAGGCGAGCGTCGTGCCGTCGATGATGTTCATACGGGCGGCGAGGCCGGTCGCGATGGACAGCCCGAGGACGCCGTGGGCGATCCGGTGGCCGAACGGGGTGGCCGCGGCGTACTCGTCGTCGGTGTGCAGCGGGTTGTAGTCGCCGGACAAGCCCGCGAAGCCGATGATGTCGTGGTCCGTCACGGTGCGCGCCGGGCTGCGGCCGCTGAACCCCTCGGCCAGATCCTCGTACCACATGCCCTGTGGTCCCTCGATGCGCATGCGCTGCCTCTCTCCCGTGGCGTCCGCCCGGGCGGCGGGCGCGGATTGTATGCGCGCCTGTCGGCCACCGCAACCACCGCCCGCGGCCGTCGGCGCGCGGGCAACGGGGATGGGCCGGCCTCGGATTAGAATGACGGAATGCACGTTCCGCGACGCATCGCGTCCGCTCCGATCCGCGCCACCATCCGCGCCACCATCCGCGCCACCATCCGCGCCACCATCGGCGCCACCGTCGGCGCACCCCGTGGCGTACGCCCGCGGCCAGCGGCGGTGGCTGTGCCGCGCGCGCTTGTCGCGCTGGGCGCCGCCGCGTGTGCCGCCGCGGCCTGCACGGGGCGCGTGCCGCCGCCGGAGCGGCCGCGAGTCCCGCTGCCCACGGCGGCCGTAACGCCGGCGCCCGCGTTCGCGGCCGACATCCAGCATGGCCAGCGGATCTTCGTGGCGCACTGCCAAGGCTGCCACGGGCCGCAGGGCGCCGGCGACGGTCCGCTGGCGTCCGGCCTCTCGCCGCGCCCGCCCGACTGGACGCAGTCCGGTGCTCTACGCGATCGAGCGCCGGCCCACCTCTTCACGTCGATCCGCCGCGGCGTCCTCGGGTCGTCCATGAAACGTTTCGACACCGTGCTCGACGAGCCGTCGACGTGGGACGTCGTGTTCTTCCTCTTCACGCGGCCGGCGGATGTCCGGGTGCGCGCGGACGCGGCTGATGCATACGACCGCGGGTGCGCCGCGTGCCACGGCGCCTCGGGCGTCCCCATCCGCACCGATGTGCCGACGCTCATTCGAAGCGACTGGGTCGTGTTGAGCCGCGAGGCGCTGACGGCGCGCGTCGCCGCTGCGCATCCAGCCGGCTCGCCGTACGCCGCTGGGGACGAGGCCCGCCGATCGGCCGAGCGGATCTGGGACTTTCTGATCCGCCCTTCGGCGAACAGCTATGATTCATCCGATGAACCCACGAGCTGGGCGACCCCAGGCCCCTGATCCGCTGCTCACCCATGATCGTGCGCTCGGTCGCCGCCGGAGCGGTCGATGGACGAGTTCGGGCGGCGCCGTGTGCTTCGGACTGGCAGTCTGCGTCGGCATGCCGCTCGTGTTCTTGTGCGCCATCGGCCCCGCGCCGGCCCAGGCCGAGGATGTATCGCCATGCCGCGCCGCCGCGACGCGCGACGTCGCGCCGAACCCGGTGCGCGTCGGCGACGCCGTGACCGTGACGGCAACGCTCGTCATCGCGTGCCCGGACGTACCTGCGCCGGCGGACATCGTGCTCGTCATCGACCGCTCGGCGTCGATGTTCGGGGCGCCGTTGGCCAGCGCCAAGCACGCCGCCGGCGTGTTCGTCGACACGGTCGACCTCGCCCGTACACGCGTGGCGATCGTCGCCTTCGATGACGTCGCGACGATCGAGGTGCCGCTGTCCTCGTGGCGCAACCGCCTGCGCGGGGCGATCGCGGGCATCGAGGTGCCGTTGGCCGCCGGCACGGACATCGTGCGCGCCCTCAGCGCGGCCGGTCGGGCTCTGGGCGCCGGAAGTGATTCCGTCGGTGGTGACCAGGCTCGAGGCGTCCGAGCGATCGTCCTGCTCAGCGATGGGGTGAACAATCGCGGCGCCGAGCCCGTGCTCCAGCAGGCCGCTGTGCAGCGGGCGAACGGCATCCACCTCTCGACCATCGCGCTCGGCCGTCGCGCGGACCGTGCGCTCATGCGCGCGATCGCCGCGTCGCCCGCGGATGCCTGGACGGCGCCGTCTGGGGGCGATCTTGCGGCGATCTACACGCGGATCGCGGATCGGCTGCAGCACCTGGACGTCCGCTCGATCGCCGTCGACGACATCGCCGGCGACACGCTGATCCCGATCGTCGGCTCTGCCGTACCGCAGTCCATTGTGACCGGGGACCACCAGCGATGGACGATCCCGGCCGCCGGCACGGTGATCACGATTACGTATCGCCTGACCACGACCCGACCGGGGCGCTGGCCGATAAGCGCATCGACCGACGCGTCGTACGAGGACGCGCTCGGCCGCGCCGGCATCGTCCACGTGCCGGTGCCGTCGCTCGACGTGCTGGCCGAGTGGCCGACATCGACCGCCACCGCCCGACCGCCCGTGCCCACGCCCATGCCGTCTCGCGCGCCCTCGGCGACGCCCACCCATCCCGCGCCGGGCGCGACCACGCCGTCCGCGACGCCCGCCGCTGGATCGCCGACGGTCGGACCGTCCGCCACGATGTCGCCGACTCGCATCTATTTGCCGTTCGCGGCCGCCGCCGGCTGCTTGCCCGGCGCGGACCGGCTGGACGTCAGCGTCATCCTCGACGTGTCGACGACGATGGCCGGACCAACGGCCAGCGGAAGGCCCAAGATCGAGGCGGCCGTCGAAGGAATTGATCGGCTCATCGCCGGGCTTGAAGCGCGCGGCCACGCGCGCGTCGGGCTCGTCCGCTTCAACGCGGCGGCCACGGAGTGGGCGCCGTTGTCGGAGGATCTGGCGGCGGTGCGCCGCGCCGTCCACGAGCCGATCGGCCTGGCCCATGGCTCGCGGATCGATCTCGGCCTCCGCGCGGCGGTATTGCAGTTCGATGCCGCGGCCGGCGCCCGTCATCGGGCGGCCGTTCTGGTCAGCGACGGCCAGGCCTTCGGGGCGACAGAGGACCAGGTGCTCGCGGCGGCGGACGCGGTGCGGGCGACGGGCGCCGAGGTGTTCGCCGTGGCGGTCGGCCCGCGGGCGGCACAGGGGCTGCTCCTGCGCGTGGCGGGAACGGCGGAGCGCGTGTTCGACGCGGGGGACGGGGACGGCTTCGTGCGCGCGTTCAAGGCGCTGGGCGGCGCGCTGCCCTGTCCGTAGCGGCGCGAGGGGCGATCGATCGGTCGTGATCGCGCCGGGAAGCGCGTTGCCTCAGCGTCAGCCTTGGTGCGCCGGCCGTCCCGCGCCGACGCCGAGGAGCCAGCGGGCGCTCGGCCGCTGGTCGGTGTAACCGGGCGGCGTCGTTCAGATCCCGGCTTACGATCCCGTCCGGCGGCGCAGCGTTGCGGCCCCGCGGGGGGTCTGCTACACTCGCCCGGCTTTGCGCCCGGCGGCCTGTCGCCCGCCGCCGATCCGCCGCGCACGCGGCCCGCAGGAGTGCGCCTTGGTCGAGGACTCCACGACCGCCCCATCCGAGCGTACGGCGCTGCGTCGCGCGACGGGCCCCAGCTGGCCCTTCGACCCGTCCCGCCTGCGGCGGATGCTGGCGAACGAGGCCGATATGTCGTTCAAGGGACGCGCCGAGGCCGTCTACGACTTCTTGGCGATCGGACCGGGCGACCGCGTGCTGGATATGGGCTGCGGGCGAGGCTTCTACCTGAAGTTCACGCGCGAACTGTATCCGCACGCGGACGTCGTCGGCGTCGAACTGGACCGTCCGCTCCTGGCGACCGCCAAGGCCCAGGTGCCGGGCGTGCGCACGGTGAACGGCAACGTGTATCGGTTGCCGTTCGCCGACGGCGCGTTCGACAAGATCCTGTTCACCGAAGTGATCGAGCACATCCCGGACGATCGCGCAGCGCTGCGCGAGCTGGCTCGCGTGTTGGCGCCGGGCGGCCGGATCGCGATCACGACACCGAACGCCGACTATCCCCTGGCGTGGGATCCGTTGAACAAAGTACTCGAAACGGCCATCGGCCGTCCGATCCGCCGCGGCGTGCTGTCCGGCATATGGGCGAACCATGAGCGCCTGTACACCCCCGAGTCGCTGGCGGCCAAAGTGGCCGAGGCCGGGCTGCGCGTCGAACGGACGCGCTGCATCACGCGCTGGGCGTTTCCGTTCATCCACAACCTCGTGTACGGCCTCGGCAAGGAACTGCTGGTGGCGGGGCGACTGCCGCCTTCCCTGGCGGTCGCGGCCGACCGGTTCGATACGTCGAGCCGCGCGGGAGGGCTGTTCAACCCCATCCGGTGGGGCTTGGCTGCTTTCAACGCCGTCGATCGGCTGAACACGTGGTTCCCGCCGCGGCCGGACGCGCCGTTTCTCATCATCGCGCTGTGCGCCGTCAAGCCGGAGGACGGGCGTTGATCATGGCGCCGCCGGGCCGACGGGCGGCGGGCGCTCTGGCGTGGGCGGTGGCCGGCCTGTCGCTGGCGCTCGCGGCACAGGCCGGGCTCGATCACGTCGGCTGGGCCGTCTGGGCGTCGGACCCGGACGGCGCCGTCCACACGCGCGCGATCGTCCTCTTCAGCGCCGCGGCCGCGTGCTGGGTCATCGGCCTGTTGCGCATGCCGCGACTGGGCGAACCGCCGAGGCCGACGATCGTCGCGCCCGATGCGCCTGATGCGCCGCCACCCTTCGACCGCCGCCGCTGGCGGTTGCTCGCGGCGGGCGTCGCGCTGGTCGCGTGCACGACCCTCGTCGTGCCGCTGATCATCGCCCCCGGCAGCGGCGGGCTGGCGATCTTGCGCTACAAGGAGGATGTCGTCGGCTGGACGTCCCGCTCGAACAACACGCTGACGTGGCCGGGACTGGCGATGTGGCTCGGCGGGCTCGCGTGCGCGCTGGCGGCGCTGCGCGAACCGGCGCGCCTGTCCCTCGTGGGCAAGGCCGCGTGGGTCGCCGCGCACCGGCCACGGCGGTGGTCGCTGGTTGCGGCGGTGGTCGCGGCGGTGGTCTTGGGCACCGCCGCCGTGTTTCGGTTGTGGGACCTGGCGCATCTGCCCCTCGATCTGACGTCGGATCACACCGAGAAGCTGCTCGATATCTGGGACGTGCTGCACGGTGCGCGACCGATCTTTTTGGACCAGAACGCGGGCCGCGAGCCGCTGCAGTTCTACATGACGGCGCTGCTGGTGCGGATTGGGCTGCCGTACGGTTTTCAGACCCAGAAGATCGGGATGCAGCTCGTTTCGATCGCGACCGTGCCGCTGGTGTACCTGGTTGGGGCGCGGGTCGCCGGTCGACGGGTTGGGCTATTCGCGGCGATGGTGGTCGCGCTGATGCCGTGGCACCTTCAGATCTCGCGGGCGTCGATGCGGATCGCGTGGTCGCCGTTCTTCGCGGCGCTCACGGTGGCCTGTCTGGTGGCCGCCATGGGGAACGGCCGGCGCAACGCTTGGTTGGCGCTCGGGGCGGCCCTCGGCGGCGGCATGTACGGCTACAGCGGCTTCCGGCCAATGGCCATCGTCGTCACCCTGGCGGTCGCGGCGCGGCTTGGCGTGGCGCTGTGGAAGCGGCGATGCGGCGCCCTCGGTGCGGCGGCGCTGCGGGCGCTCGTCTTCGACGCCGCGTCCGCCGCGCTCGTCTCGCTTCTCGTCGCCGCCCCTCTGATCCGATACGCCGTGGACCGCCCCGAGTTCTGGGTGCGCACGTTGACCCGAATGGCGGGCGATGAGGCGGGCGCGCTGCCGCCGGTGGCGGGCTTGTTGGCGCACCTACCGGTCGTCGGCCGAGCGGGCGCACTGCTCCTTGACCCGCGATTCTGGCGCAATACCCGCCAGGCGCTGCTCATGGCGAACGTGACGGCCGACACCGCGTGGATCCATAGCCCCCCCAACCGGCCGGCGCTGGAGACCGTCGGCGGCGCGCTGCTCGTGCTCGGCGTCGTGACGGCGGTCCTGTGGGCGGTCCGGCGGCGGAACTGGCGTGTGGCGCTTACCGTGCTGGCCGTGCCGCCGATGCTGTTGGCGAGCATCCTCGCTCTTGCGTACCCCATCGAAGTGCCGCATCTTGCCCGCGCCGCGGGCGCCCTGCCGTTCGCGGCGGTGCTGTGCGCGCTGCCGTTGGCCGTGTTGGTGGGCGCGGCTGAAGGGGCGTTTGGCGCGCGCGGATGGGCCGCCGCCTGGATCGGTGTCGCTGCGCTGTTCGTCTGGATGGCGCGCGATACGGTCCAGCGGACGTTCGTCGAGTACCGGGTGGCGTACGATCGCGCCGCGCAGAACACGAGCGACGGCGTTGTAGCGGTGCGCTCATTCCTGGCCGACGGCGGCACGCTGGACCACGTGTTCCTGGTCGGATGGGCATACGGTTGGGACTACCGCGTCTTCGGCATTACGTTCGGGGATCCGTCGTGGAACGGCTTGCTTTGGGGCGCCGCCGCGGACGGCTCGGATGCCGTCGAGCAGGCGGACATCCACGCCGATGACCCCGCGCGCCAGCTCTACATAATCGGTGGCCCCCAGTCGGATGCGAACATCCGGTACCTCCAGAGGATCTTTCCGGACTCGATCGTGGCGCCGGGTGCCGCGCGGCCGAACGGCCAGCCGTTCTGGATCGTCGTGGTGCCGGCCAACGCCGGACGCGCCGCACCAGGCGCGGTCGGCGCCGAATCGGGCGCCGACCCGGCCACCGAACCCGCGGCCGCAATGTCCTCCGATACGTCCGCCGCAACGTCCGCCG